>CAYPTO010000057.1:0-7445 GCA_964413625.1 uncultured bacterium | reverse complement strand
CCCAAATGGTCAGATCTGATTGGTGCTTTACTTGCGTTGGAGGCAAAGGTAGTTCTTGTCGGAAATAAAACGGGAGAATTTTTACTTTCCGAATATTTATACCAAAGGGAGTTACAAAAACAAACACTTATTTGCGCAGTAAAATTTAAGGATTTTATATACAGATCCGGTCATTATAGAGACATAAAAACTCAAAATGATATGCCTCTTTTTACCATTACTGTGTTATTAAAGATGAATGAAGATCATATTGAGCAAGCAAAAGTTTTCGTAGTCGGTACAAAAGAACGAATATCTCACATGGAAGAATTAGAAAAGTACTTGATCAATAAAACAAAATCGGAAATATCTGAAAATAAAATCTATGATCTTGTGGAACTTCTTTTTGTCGGCAAAAGAATTACCGATCCCGAATATTTAAGCTATAAAGTCAAAATTGAAACGGCACGAACAATCTTTAGGATATTGGAGAACAATTAATGGAGAGGCAACTTAATATAAACGGGAAGGCAGTGAAAGTTACCTTTACCCCGGAAGAGCTTCTTCTTCACACGCTTCGCAGTCATGGCTTTACAGAAGTGAAAAGCGGATGTAAAGAAGGAGAATGTGGTGCTTGTTTGATTTTACTAAATGGGAAACCGGTTAATTCATGCCTTGTATTTACCGCCTCTGTTCTTGAAGGGGACAAGATCCTAACGGTAAAAGGTGTTGGCGATCTTCACGAACCGCATGTCATTCAAGAAGCTTTTGTGGATAGCGGTGCGGTACAGTGCGGTTTTTGCACACCGGGTATCGTTCTTGCATCTTATGCTCTCTTGCAAGAAAACCCAACGCCAACTGATGAAGAAGTAAAAAAGGCGATGGATGGCAACTTATGTCGCTGTACCGGCTATGTCAAGATCGTGGAAGCGGTTGAATTGGCAGCAGAACGACTTCAAAAAAAGTAAAAATATGAAAAAATATACAACGGTAGGTAAATCGGAAAAGAAAGTTGATGCTCTTGCGCTTGCAACCGGCAGTTCTAAATTCGTCGATGATTTTGAATTGAAAGACGGACTGTACTGTAAGCTTGTTTATTCACCCTATGCCTTTGCCGAAATTTTAAATATTGATGATTCTAAAGCTCTGGCTGTTGAGGGTGTGGTTGATGTGCTTCATTACAAGAATGTAAAGCAGATATTACATACATCGGCCGGACAGGGATTTCCGGAGCCATCGCCTTATGATTGCTTGATCTTTGATCATATTATGCGTTTTGTCGGGGATCGTGTAGCTATGGTCGTTGCCGAAAATCGAGAGATAGCAAATACGGCGTCAAAATTATTAGATGTAAAATATAAAATTTTGGAACCTCTTTTTGATCCTGAAAAAGCCATGAATCCGGAGTCTCCCAAGTTACACGATGCTTCACACGCCTATCCTATTGGTGCAAAATATGTACCCGAAAAGAATTTGGCAGCTGAGGTCGATATAGGTTTTGGCGATATGAAAAAAGGCGAAGAAGAAGCTGATTTCATTATTGATGAAACTTATCAAGCTCATTATGGACAGCATTGCGCGATCGAGCCTCATTCAGTTAAAACGATGTTTGATGAAACGGGTCGCCTGGTTATTATTTCATCAACGCAGGTGCCTTTTCATGTTCGCCGAATTGTTGCCCAAGCCTGTGATTATCCGCTGTCAAAAATTCGCGTAATCAAACCAAGGATCGGCGGTGGCTTTGGATCTAAACAAGAAGTATTTCTCGAGCCATTGGCAGCACTGGTTACCATCAGACATAAACGTCCGGCTCGACTGGTTATTTCCAGGGCTGAGGTTTTTCAGTCCAGTCGCACACGCCACCCAATTCGTGTTCGCCTAAGAACCGGTGTAAAAAATAATGGTGATATCACCTTTCTTGAAATGGATTCCCTCCTGAATTCCGGTGCGTACGGCTCACATGCTTTAACAGTATTATCGAATTGCGGCTCTAAAGTATTACCGCTATTTAACAAGATAGAAAACATGCATTTCTTGGGACGGTCTGTTTATACAAACCTTCCTATTGGGGGCGCATACCGTGGTTACGGCGCGACCCAAGGTTACTTTGCGCTCAATCAGCATCTTGATATTATTACACGAAAGCTAAATCTTGACCTGCCGGAGTATATTAAAAAATATCATATCCAAGTAGGTGAAACATCGGGCGTATTTGAAGCGCTTGGTGAGGGTAAAGATGGTGTACCTCAAGTCATCAATTCATGCAAACTTGATGAGTGTATTGATATTTGTATTAAAGAGATCGACTGGTATAATAAACGCGATAAAAAAATTGCAAACGGTGATATGGTTCGTGGTGTTGGACTTGCAGTCTCAATGCAGGGGTCAGCTATTCCGCTGATTGATATGGCTGCGGCTTATATGAAAATGAATGAAGATGGATCGTTTAATTTAAATATCGGTGCCACTGACATTGGAACGGGATCTGATACGATCTTATCTCAAATTGCCGCGGAAGTTTTGAGCGTACCCCTGGAAAAGATCATCCCTTATTCGTCCGATACTGATCGCACGCCTTTTGATGTTGGCGCTTATGCTTCATCGACGACCTATTTGTCCGGTCGAGCGGTTAAGAAATGCGCAAATAAAATAAAAGATCAGATTCTTGAAGTTGCAGCTGAAATGATGGGCTCGAATATTGATGATCTTTATGTGGAGGCATCTGAAGTTTTTGACAAGAAACAAAATATATCAAAAAGTTACGGCGATATTTGTTGCTACGCTTTATATGATCATAATCAATTCCAGATCCAAGCTGAGGCCTCGGAAATTGTTGAGCAATCGCCACCACCATTTATGGCGCAGGCTACAGAGGTAGAAGTCGATACTAAAACCGGCGCTGTAAAAGTCCTGGAATTTGTTTCTGCGGTTGATTGTGGGCAGGCTATTAATCCGCAGTTGGCTGAGGGACAAATAGAAGGTGCCACAGTAAATGGTATTTCTTATGCTATGACGGAAGAATATATCTTTTCCGATAAAGGAAATTTGTTAAACAAAAATTTCAGATCATATAAAATTCCAACGGCCGCCGATATTCCCAAAATGAAAAGTTTTGTGGTGGAATCTCATGAGAGCTCAGGCCCCTTTGGTGCTAAGTCGGTATCCGAGATTGGCATTAATGGTCCAATGCCGGCCATTGCAAATGCCATTTACGATGCCATTGGTGTGCGAATGTATGCGGCACCATTCACACCTGAAAAAGTCTACAGGGCAATGCGAAAACAGCAAGAGACATGATAATAAAAAACAGTGAAATCGCATTGCCCGGGGGCAATGAACTAATTTCCCTTGATATAGAAATAGATCAGGGGAAACTTGTCTATATAGGTGAAAATCTAAAAGGTTCTGATATTTTTGATGCAAAAGGATTGCAGGTTTTCCCCGGAGCAATAGACCCGCACGTTCATTTTGATGAACCCGGGTTTACCGATAGAGAAGATTTTTATCACGGTACAAGCGCAGCCGCATCCGGTGGTGTAACAACTATTATTGATATGCCGTGCACCTCGATCCCACCGGTCACAAGTTTGGAGAACTTGAAACATAAATTGGACATTGTTTCTAAAAAAGCGGTCGTGGATTTTGGTTTTTTTGGCGGTGTTTCGAGGCAAGTTATCGAAAAAGATCATTGCAAGAACATGGCGGAATTGGCTCAATTTGTTATGGGGTTTAAGACATATTTTATTTCCGGGATGGACAGCTTTGGCGCCTTGGATTTGGGGCAAATTCAAGCGGTTCTGACAGAAGCCATAAAATTAAAATCTCCGGTACTTTTACATGCCGAAGATCCCGGAATCGTCAATGAGCTGACAAAAACCGAAAAAGCCAAAGGCAAAGACTGGATCAATTTCTACAGATCCCGCCCCGAATCGGCCGAAATCTTTGCCGTGGTTAAAGCTATTGCTATTGCCCGGGCGACCGGTGCGCAGCTTCATATTGTTCATGTGGGCACGGGAGATGCCGCGCTCTTATTGAAGAACGAAAAAAACATCAGTGGAGAAACAGCACCGCATTATTTGGAATTTTCTTATAAGGACCTTGAAAAGATCGGCGGTGCATTAAAAACCGTCCCAACTGTAAAGAGTGAAGGGAACGCAGATGTTCTATGGAAATGCATTATGGACGGTACTTTGGATTTTATTGCGTCCGATCATGCACCGGCACCGGCCGAACAAAAGAACACAGGTTCAGCCTGGAATGATTATTCGGGCATACCCGGGAGTGGAACGCTTTTCCCGTATTTATACTCTGAAGGGTTGATTAAAAGAAATATGCCCTTATCTCGTTTCTTGCAGGTTGTGTCGGAAAATGCGGCAAAACGATATGATTTCTGGGATAGAAAAGGCTCAATTGAGGTCGGCAAAGACGCAGATCTGATCTTTGTAAATCCAAACGATAGTTGGCGAATAAGGGGCAGTGAGTTCCTTTCGAAAGGAAAGATCACACCTTTTGAGAATAGAGTGTTTATCGGAAAAGTTGTAAAAACCATGCTGCGTGGAAAATTTATTTATGATAGTAAAAGCGGCATTGAAGTTGAACCCGGATATGGGAAATTTATTAATCCGGCAAAGAGCGGAGATTAGATATGTTAGACCATTATATATTAAGCAACGGGATCGTGACGGACGGTATAACATTTCTCTATGAAAATTGCGATATTGAGATCACGGACAAGAAAATCCTGAGAATTGGGAAGGCACTTGAGGCAGATTATAATATCAAAAAAATTGATCTTGACGGCCGGCTTGTTCTACCCGGACTTCTAAACCCGCACCATCATTTATATTCCGCTTTGGCAACGGGACTTGCACCTATCGGACCGACGAATAATTTTCAACAAATACTGGATAATCTTTGGTGGCACTTAGATAAAACTCTGGATGAAGAATCAATTTATTATTCTGCCATGAACGGACTTATGCAATCCATCAGATACGGTGTTACGACGGTCATAGATCACCACGCTTCCATGAATGCAATCAGCGGAAGTTTGAATATTATTAAAAAAGCATTTAAAGAAATTGGGATCAAAGGTGTTCTTTGTTATGAGATCTCGGACAGGATGGGTGAAGGGTCACTTCAAAAACAGATAGATGAAAACATTAACTTCTGGACGGCAAACCAAGCTAACGAACGTATTCGGGGGCTGTTGGGGTTACATGCGAACTTTACTTTAAGTGAAAAAAGCATGAAAAACATAGCCAAAGAAAAATTTGACGCTTTGCCGATTCACATTCATTGTGGTGAAGATCTTGCAGATCTTCAATATTGCCGGGATCTCGGATACGAGGGCCCCGTTCATCGTCTAAATGAATTCGGGCTTCTTTCACAAGATGCACTTTTAGCTCATTGTATTCATTTATCGGAAAAAGACCATGAATTGCTGAACGAAATTCAGCCGCACATTATTTTAAATCCGGAATCTAATGCCAATAACAATGTCGGTCAAATGGATATGCAGAAGATCAAGAAATATGTTTTGGGAACCGACGGTATGACAGGTAATATTCTTGGCACCATGCGCTCACATTTCCTGCAACGGAACGGCAATATTCCCGATGCGTTAAAAGTGTTGTTTCGGTATCCGGCGGAAATGATAAACGGATATTTTCCAAATAGCGGCACATTAAAAGTTAACGGTATTGCCGATCTTGCCATTTGCAATTATCGTCCGGTTACTCCCATTTCAATGGATAATTTATTTTATCATTTGATGTTCGGAGTACAAGGGAAAGAAATGTACATGACGATTTCCGAGGGCAAGATCATATTTTTCGGCAATAAAATTCACTCTATCGATGAAGACCAGATGAACATAGAGATCAGTGCCGCAGTAAAAAAACTTCATGAGACATACTATGCGTGATACACTATATCCGGCTTCAATAAAACAGCTTGTATCTTCCGTCATTCACTCGCTAAATAGCGGTAAGGTCTTTGAGATCTATAAGAGTTCGTTTTTTGTACCAAGCGAAAAAGATGTTTTTAAAACCGCAATATTCAATCAAGAGCTGGAAACGCCCATTGGATTGGCCGCCGGTCCTCACACACAAATGACACAAAATATTATTGCCGGGTGGTTGTGCGGCGCGCGCTATATAGAATTGAAAACCATTCAAACATTAGATGAGATTGAAGTCTCTAAGCCCTGTATTGATATCAGCGACGAAGGCTACAACTGCGAATGGTCGCAAGAACTGAAAATCAAACAATCATTTGAAGAATATTTAAAAGCCTGGATCATTATCCATATTTTGAGACACGAATTGAATTATTCAGGCGAGCTTGGAACAGTTTTCAATATGAGTGTCGGTTACGACATGAAGGGTATCCTGCAAGATAATGTGCAATGGTTCTTTGATAAGATGAATGATTGCTCACTTGAAAAGGCGGATATGATAAATGAGATAAGGAATATTTATCCAAAAATTGACAACATTGATATTCCAGACACCATCTCAAATAATATTACCCTATCGACTATGCACGGTTGTCCTGCAGATGAAATCGAGACCATCGGTCATTATTTACTTACAGAAAAGAAACTTCATACTTTTATCAAGCTTAATCCAACCTTGTTGGGAAAAGATGAGATTCATGAAATACTTAAAAAAATGGAGTTCAATACCATTGTCCCCGATGTGGCCTTTGAGCATGATATTAAATTCGATGCCGCATGCAGCTTAATTGGCTCACTTCATGAAACGGCAGAAAAAGAAAACTTATTCTTTGGTATCAAACTGACGAACACACTTGAATCCATTAATAACAAAGATATATTTTCTGATGAATCCATGTATATGAGCGGGAAAGCCCTGCACCCTATTAGCGTCAACGTTGCCTCAAAATTACGCGAAGTATTTCCTGATTTGGCAATCTCTTTCTGCGGAGGTGTCAATACCGGTAATATTGCGAATGTCATATCCTGCGGATTGAACCCCGTCACGGTTTGTTCGGATATTCTTTTGCCGGGTGGTTATACCAGACTCCTGCAATATCTTGAAAATATCGGGGAATTGCCCAGCGGAGACCATAATATATTTTTGGCTAAATATGCCGATGCGCTCACGCGAAATCCGGTATATCGACATCACGAAAAAAGCATTAAAACTCAGCGTAATCTAAATGCTTACGATTGTATTTCGGCGCCTTGTGTGGACACCTGTCCGACACACCAAAATATCCCGGCTTATCTTGCGTTCATCAACAGGGGCGAAAATGAAAAAGCCCTTGAAACGATCTTGAACACCAACCCTTTTCCCTCGTCCACGGGCATGATCTGTGATCATTCGTGTCAGACAAAATGTACACGCATCAATTATGATGATGTGATCCGAATCAGGGATATCAAACGATATATTGCAGAAAACACCCCTGCTGTTGCATCACATGTTTCCAATAAAGCC
>CAYPTO010000056.1:0-7457 GCA_964413625.1 uncultured bacterium | reverse complement strand
AATAAATTGTAGCGACATGCACACCTCTTTTTTTATTCTATTTCACACAACGGGTGAGGTCTTGTAGTTTACTTATTAAATCTTGTTCTATTTGTGCTTCTTTTGTCGTATTCATTATCTGTACCAATCATACAAAAATGTTCGGTCTATACACTTTAACTTGATTATAAACCTTTTTACCTTGCTTCATCTCGAAAACGCCATCGTGTAATTCGCTTAAAATACTGTTATTTATAATCATGTAAAATAATGTAAATAAGCGACCTTTGCAATGGATTATTGTTTTCCTTAAACATCACTGTTCACGATTTACAACTT
Source organism: uncultured bacterium (assembly GCA_964413625.1). GTDB lineage: Bacteria > Fidelibacterota > Fidelibacteria > Fidelibacterales > Fidelibacteraceae > M50B103. Next base: position 7,139 of record CAYPTO010000056.1, on the reverse strand, counting down.
ACTTCTTAGCTCTTATGTTTTTCTATTTATACCTTCAAAAGTGGGTTAAAACCCAATTGTTTTTTGAGCTTATACCCCCGGCTTGAAAGCCGGGGTAATTCATATGAAAGTAAATATTAATTCATCATTATCTTCGAGCGTTTTTTACCTTTTTTACTTTATTCTTTTATCTTGTATTCCCTTTTTACTTCTCTTTTGCCTTTTGCCTTTTGCCTTTTTGCTTTATCTTCAGACATGATCACAAACTGGTTCACACTCCATAAATGCGCGGATTATTTACAGGGACAATACGCTTCGGCTGTTCTTGATAAATGCATTACTTTCGAAAAAAATGAGTTGTGGTTACAGTTTAGGGAAAAACCTTCTCTTAAAATTCATCTTGGACAGCCATTCCAGTACATTTTACAGTCCTCGCATCCGATGAAAATAAACAAATCCAGCATCAGAATATTCCCTCCTTTGGAAGGTGCAATCGTGGATAAAATAAAAATGGTCCCGGATGAAAGGATCATTAAGATTTCGTTTACAAATGAATCCGGCATCTATATCACCTTTTTATCAAATCGTGGAAATATTGCCTATGTTTTTCGCGATAGAACAGAACTTTTCAAGAAAAAGATCCCTGTCGTTATCCCTGAAACTACTCATGAGGCCAGCTATCATTCTTTAGACGATGATCCCCGTTTTTCTCCCTTTTGGAAAAGAAGTGCCGTTGATATTTTTGGCGTTGAGGATTACGATCAACTCATGAACATTATTCAAAATTCAAATGGGAATATTCTCGGGAATCGATTTGTTCTGACTCAAACACCCGATCCCTACGACGCTAATGCATTCTACAGAAATTACCGCTCTTATGTGATCTCCGATCTCAAGGAAGATCATTTCGAGAGTGAATATAAATCGCTGGAAAAACGTATTTCTGATAAGTTGAATGATCTTCAGAAACACATTCACCATACCAAGAACGACGGGCGTGTTGCCAAACGTGCGGAAAAGTACCGTTATTTTGCGTCTATCCTCTCTTCTTGCCGATATATGATCGCAGAACACAGTGAGAAATTTGAGATTCCGGATATGTACCGACAGGATGATTTTCCGTCTCTCATTCCCCTCAAGAAAGAACTATCACTGGCCGATAATATAGATCAATTTTACAAAAAAGCCCGTTCGACTAAGAATAGCATCGAAGAAAATAAAAATCGCCACCAATCTCTACTAAAAGAATATCCCAAATGGGAAAAACTCTATAAAGAGTTGCAGGAGATCAAAGATAGTCGAACTCTACGGGATTGGAGAAAATCAAATAAAGATATTCTCAACGACCCCGAACTCCGAACCCTAAACTCCCATACTTCATCAAAGTCGCGAGGACCAAACGATATCGGCTCAAGGCGTCCATACAAGGAATACATTCGTGATGACTGGCGAATCTGGGTGGGCCGTTCAGCACGTGATAATGATGAATTGACGTTCAAGTATGCATCCAAAACGGATATGTGGCTGCACACCCGCCATAGCACCGGTTCACACGTGATCATTAAAAAGGACGGCCGTAAGGACATCCCCGGGCATATCGTCGAATACGCGGCTTCCTTGGCCGCCAGATACAGTGATGAGAAGCACTCCTCGCTCGTTACTGTGGTAAGTGCAGAACGTAAATACGTTACCAAACGCAAAAGTATGCCGCCCGGTAAGGTGCATTTCCAGTACGAAAAAGACCTAATGGTCAAACCGGAAAAAATATAAGATCTCATACGAACTCACAAAGCAATATTTAGGACTTTTTGTTTCATAATGTAAAATAAGGCCAAGGCTTCAATAAAAATTTTGTGCCTTATTAGTCTTTGTGACTTTACACCTTTGCTACCAACTACGCCAAGGCTACGCTGGTCAAGAAAGCTACGGTGCACAAGTGTGTGAGGTCTTTCCTAAAAATTCCACCTAGCCGCAACAGTCGGTGAAAATCTCAATAATCCGTCGTAACTATATTCAAAATTAACGGAGATCTGTGTTTTCACACCCACAGCTAAGTGAGGATTGAAATTATAATAAAGCTGCGGTTCAGTTAGAAGAACAAGCTTATATGGCGTTGTGGGTGAATTCAGAGGTTTTTCACCCCAAATATCAAAGAAACCATTAAAGGTCAGCTTATCGTTGGCAAAATTATGTCCCCAAGCCAATGTAAACTGCCAATCAAACTGATATCCCTGTTTCAATTTACCCCAAATACTCATGAGAACATACATTTTTCCGATCGGAACATTGTAAGCCAAACCGGCCATCCAATAGCGATGAAAGGAGGTTCCAAATATATAGTGTGTACTTTCTCCATCCATGTCCGATGGAAGCGTGATCGTAACAGGATATATCATAAATCCATCGGCATATTGAATTCCGGCCATTAATCCACCGGTCTTAGGAATATTGAAAAAACGATAGAACTCACCGTAAATGCTTGTCGCATTTCCGTTTATGATATTATTTTCACCATTCAGATCAGTATATGCAGCCGAAATGAACCAATAAGTCAATCCCAGTTTATCACCTGTAAATTGTTCCAATGTTGAGGTTACGTACTGCTTATCGCCTCTAAATTCATAATGAAGCTGTAGATTTTGCCCCAATAGGGGCACGATCAAACATAAAATAATTAAGAGTCTCTTCATATTCCTACCTTTGTGTTTAAAAAGCCCAGGGGTTTAGTGCTTAGAGCGCAGTAAAAGCGACAGGAAACAAATGAATTGCAGATTGCAGATTGCTGATTATTGATCTTTGATCGATCAAAAATATAAAATCTGCGATCTGAAATCTGTAATTAATTGAATATTGGTTTTTGATTATTGTATCTTTCATTGATTATTGGAGTTTGGATATTGTCTCTTCTTGTTTCCTTTCTACAGAAATATCGTGTAAATATCATAAATTGCATGCGTATAAACTGCCGCTCCCAATCCGCGCAGCATAAAGACCAAACCCAATAATAAGCCGCCTAAACTTCGGGTTAAAAAGCTCATCCAAGAGAAGGTATCTCCGGCAACTCCCATATAATGCGCTCCGGCAAAAAATAATGCCGAGATCAAAACGGCAAGGGTCTTCCAAATTGTGGTTTTGCCCGGTATCTTGCCGGCAACAAAGAGCAAAGCACTTAATAACAAGGCTCTGAACAGCAGTTCTTCATAAACACCCGCACCTAGACAATAACCGATATCTATGGGCGATAAAGCCAAGGCAGGTGCCATAGCATTCATGGAAATGGCCATCAATGCAAAAAGCAACATGGCATATAACGCGGACTCGGCTATCAAAACGGGATAATACTGCCATTGTATCTTGATTCCGGTCTCTTCTTTATGTGCTCCTTGAATAATTGCGGCAATGATAAAGAGTAACGCAAACATAACCACACCGGCTAAGGGACCGTCAAAGCCGATGCCTTCAAATATCCGTTTGAATAGAACATCGGCCGCATTCCTTACTTCGGCTTCCATCCCCCGATTTGCAAGGAGCATGGATATCTCATAGTAGATCGCAAGCGGAATACTGATGACCACGCCAAAAAGCAGTGATGATGTATGTTTGAAATAATCTTTCAATTCGTTTCCAATTCATTGTATACAACTTTCCCGTTGATCACGGTCAGAAGCGAATGGATATTTTCCCAATCATCAAGACCCTCTTCAAAAACATCATGCGAACAAACAAAACAGTCGCCTAGATACCCGGGAGCTAGCATGCCTTTTCTTTCAGTCATACCGGCGATGACACTGCCGTAAAATGTGTAAGCATGAATGGCATCGCTTAAACGCAAACTTTCCTCGGGGTACCACGCTTGTCTTTCACCCGTTCCCAAGCGGTGAACCGCAGCGTGAATTGCCTTCCAGGGATGAATATCTTCAACCGGTGCATCCGAGCCGAAGGCAAAAGGAATATTCGCTAATTTCAAAGAACGAAAAGCATAGGCATATCGGGATCTTTTACCCCAATGAAGTTCCGCAATTGCCTTATCATCAGGTAAATGAGCCGGATTAACTGAGAGGTGTATATCCTTGATCTTCAGTCGTTCTATTAAATCCTCATCAAGAATCTGTGCATGTTCGATACGAAGCGGAACACGAAGATCACGCCCGATCGTATCGAGAATATCAAGCAAATGTTCGACGGCAGCATCACCGAGTGCATGAATGCTCAACGCACAAGCGTGTGACTCCGCTCGAAGTATGGCTTTTTTAAGTTCATCACCATGCATCTGTTTCTTTCCGTTATGTTCAGCGTTCTCATAAGGTTCGCGCATCCAGGCTGTCTGACTTCCCAAGGCACCATCGACAAAAAGCTTAATTCCGTAGAAACGCAACCAATCACCGCCCGAACCGAAGTGCAAGTCTTGTTCGTAAACTTTTTCACTATCAGAATGGTAAATATACATTCCCAGTCGTAAACCGCGATGATGTTCATGTTGATACATCGCGCGATATTTTCGGTATTGATCAATATGCTCCATACTATGCACCGATGTAATACCGTGTTTGTAAAAATCGTTAAAATTTGATATCGGGTCGCTAAAAATAGAAGCAATATGGTCTTTTAAAAGCGGCTCAAGAAGGACTTCCATTGCCTCTTCCCTAATGATCCCGTTCAGACGTCCATCGGAATCTCTTTTAACAAAACCTTTTTGCATCATTCGCAGGACATCTTCAAAGGGAAATTTTTCTATGACCGCTTCATTAACCCAGGCAGAATGAAGGTCCTTGCTGTAAAATATCGCTTTTACATCCGGTTTAAGAATATCCAGATCCCTGCGATGAGGGAAGCGTTTTTCACGCCAATTATTCTGATTCCATCCACCGCCCAAAATCCATGATCTGCCTTCAGCTGCAGATTTGATATGTTCCAATACATTTTCCAGGGAATTGAATTCACCCAGCGGAATATATTCCCGCTGTCTCGACCATTCGGTCAAATGCAAATGTGTGTCGATAAAGCCAGGAAAAATAATACATCCGCCTACATCTATCAGCTCAATTTCACCGTGCATGAAAGACTTTACGCCATTTTCATCACCAATATAACGAATGATACCGTTTTTAATAACGATAGCGCTGTCATCCTGCAAACCCTGAGGTCCGTAAATACGTCCATTGTGTAGGCATAAGGTTTTTAACATGATGGAAAATAAAGAATTTCATGTGATAATTGAATTACTTTTTTTATTTTAATGTTGAAGCGTTGAAAATGTTGAAAAGTTGAAAAAGTTGAAGAAGTTGAAATATTACCTAAACTGTCATCTCGACCGTAGCGAACGAAGGAAGCGAAGCGGAGATATCTATTCATGAGATGATGTAGTTGAAACGTTGAAGAGTTGAAAAAGGTTGAAGGGAAAGTTTTCCTTATAACCTGATAACCTGATTTCCTGATAACCTGATTTCCTGATAACCTGATAACCTAATGACCTTTACACCTCTTTACCTCTAAACCCCTAACCCTGTTAAATTTTATGAAGAAAAATTTGTTATTTATAATCATCTGCCTTACCCTCTTTCTATCCTGCTCTTCACAGGAAACCCCTCTCATTGGCATTGGAACCGGCTATTGGGACGGCAAATACAGCATAAACAAAAGCTATATTGATGCCATAAGGGAAAATGGCGGACGTATCAGACTGATCCCATGTACTGAAGATGAACAATTGTTATTGCAAGAGATCAAAGAACTGGATGGTTTTGTTTTTGCCGGCGGTCGCGATTATATCCCTGAATGGTATGGTAAAGAAATGCACCCTTCAATGACTGTTATGGATATGCATCGAGCTCGCTTTGACTCTTTGTTCATGACACTTGCCCTTGAAAGCGGTAAACCCATTTTGGGTATCTGTGCGGGTGAACAATTATTGAACATCATAACAGGCGGTAAACTTATTCAAAATATTCCTAATCATCGTGGTGTCGAACACATGATCACCATAGAAAAAGACTCAAAATTATATGAGATATTCGGTGATAATTTAATGGTTAACTCATCACATCACCAATGTGTGGATCCAAATTTTATCGGTAATGATCTTATGATCACGGCCAGGTCAGCGGATTCGATAGTCGAATGCTTAGAATATCAAGGCGATCAATGGATCGTAGGTGTACAATTCCATCCCGAACGCATGGCAGTTGAATTACGCGATAAACTCTTTTCACTTTTCATTCAGGAGACAAAATAGTTATAAACAAATAATTTTATGTGATAATCGGATCACTTTTTTTATTTTAATGTGAAACACTAAAGGGTTGAAAAGTTGAAAGGGTTGAAAAGTTGAAAGGGTTGAAAAGTTGAAAGGGTTGAAAAGTTGAAAGGGTTGAAAAGTTGAATTGTTGAAAGGAAAAAATTCTGATGACTTCTACACCTTTGACCTTTACACCCTAAACCCCTAAACCTAATTTTATGAAACTCATATCTCTCGCCAGCGGAAGCAAAGGAAACTCTTATCTCGTTATCACAGGCAATACCACTGTGCTCGTAGATGCCGGACTCTCGTCCAAACAGCTTGCTCTGCGACTTCTTGACGTCGGTTCGGATGCATCTCAAATCAATGCAATCTTTATAACGCATGAGCATATTGATCATATTCGGGGTGTTCGGGTCTTTGCAAAAAGACAAAATATTCCAGTCTTCATGAACCCGGGATGTTTTAATGCAGCAAGAGAAAAATATAAGCTGGAAGAAATCCAAGATATTCACTTATTTGAAACGGGTGTTCCATTTGACTATCAAGATGTTAGGATACATCCTATGAGTATAACTCATGATACGGTTGATCCAGTTTGCTTTACGATAAATGACGGGAAACATGCCCTGGGAATCGTCACAGATCTTGGAAAAATGAATAAGCTGGTTAGCACTAAATTGCGTAAAGTTGATGCCCTTGTCCTTGAATCGAATCATGATCTTGACATGTTGAAGAACAATATTAATTATCCCGAAAACATCAAGCAGCGAATACGCTCAAATCGAGGACATTTATCAAATGTCCAATCAGCTGAAGCTGCACGGGATATCATCGAACATGGTCTGCTCAAACAATTAATGCTGGCACATCTCAGTGAAAATAACAATACGGAAAGCATAAGTAAAAAGACCTATTCAAAGAT
>CAYPTO010000055.1:0-7487 GCA_964413625.1 uncultured bacterium | reverse complement strand
TTTTTCACCATCCATGCCGTATCGAGTCTGTTTAAAAAAGACCGGCCCTTTTGAATCTAGCTTGATCAGTATAGAAAGAACTAATCCGAACGGGAAAAATAAGGTTAATCCCAATATCGACAAAATAATATCAGTAAAACGTTTGATAAATTTTTCCCACGGTTGCATGATTCCGGGATTGATATCGATCAAGGGAATTCCATAAATCTGTTGTGTACGGGCTAAACCTGAAATAATATCATACATATCAGGAAGTATCTTCATGCCGATACGACTATCCGCTGTTTTCTCTATTACATCTAAAACTTTTTGATGTTTGTCAGTACCAAACGCAATAACAAGCTGTTTCACTTGGTATTTTTTGATCAATTCAGAAATATCATCCAAATACCCGATAACGGGAAGTCCTTCATAAGTTTCCCCTTCAACAGCTTCATCGTCGGTAAAAATGAAACCTAAAATATTATAACCCAAAGCTGGATATTGTTTGATCTTTTCATAGATTTCATACCCCTTTGGATTACATCCAACAATGAAACTTGGAATTAAACCCACACCTTTCATGAGTTGATTATGTCGGATGGACAGAATGATACTTCTGAATATGATGGTAATGAATAATTGAGCAAACCAGTATATAACAATGATCAATCTTCCAATCGAAAAAGGATTAAAGAGATCAAATGTCAGGAGAAATAAAAGTATAACACCGTAACTAGTAGCTTTGAATACCTTGACATTTTCATCGGTACGTGAAGGTGCTTCGGGTAAATGATACAATCCATTATAGAGGTAAAAAATCAGCCAATATGCATATAATGCCAATGCAGGTAGCCAAAGATCTGAGATGTAAAGCTCTATATCAATAACAAAAAGACCGGAACGGTAACGAAGCCAAAAAACGATCAAAAACGCTAATAGTGTTGACATCAAGTCCGAAATAAACAGTGCTATTTTATAGGTCTTATTCATAATTTTTTTTATTTAGCTCATATTAATAACGAAAATTCAATTGTAAGGAATAATACAAATCAGTTTGATCGTTTACCATCCTTAATTCACACGTACTCAAAAAATGTATTTGATTTCTCCAACGATATAACCATTCGAGTTTGATGGAATTTTTTATTTGAATATTTCCCATCAACCAAGTTGTATTATAATCTAGATTATATGCCCTATCCTGGTAATCTTGATTCGAGTTACCTCCCACCGGATAATCCGTGCCTAAAATATTAACCGAATCGGCACCTTCAAGTTCATAATTAAATTCAAGAGACAACCTGTTTCTTGCAGACAAATCATAATCAATTTTGCTCGTAAACAGCTGAGTGTTGGGGCCTAAATAAAAGCCAAGATCCTGACCATGATGTGTATAAGATGTAAACTCATATTTATGTGCATACGTCCATGGATGAACAGCGGTAAATTCCATGATCACATCCATGGGAAGAGATCGTGGTGACCATTGAGCCCCACCTTGAAGGATATATTTATTTGCCCAAAAATCATTAAAGATCTGTTCAAAAACCAATTCATCCAATAATACATTTCCGTACATTCTAATGCTATTTAGGGGAAATATTTCAGCTCCCATAACGATCATTTTATTATCTCTGTCTCCCAAAGCATGTTCAGATGGCCAAAGGAAAACAACAGGGATCAAATAAGTCGGTTCAGGAATACGATTCCCATATACGAGCATTTCGGAAAAATTCACATGAATACGGGGCGAAAATTTGATCTCGATATTATGACCAACCAAGTATTTTGGGGCATACGATCTTCCTTCTTCGATTGTCCATATGTAATTATTAGCCATTAAGGTCCCATGTATAAAGGAATATTTGAAATTTTTAAATGTCTTTGACCAACGAATTGAGCCAAATGGGACGGCTTCCTCACTAAGTATCACCGAATGCAGTGCGTTCCCCCAAACCACCGGATAATGCGCTAGGGAAAAAGTACCAAATTTTCCTGTAATATTTATATAAGCTTCAGATCGGTCAAAAGTAGCCAGATGAGCAAATTCATGATTATTTAACCAGTAGCCTTTAAACTCAACAGCCGGTTCTTTCCAATCATCCGGAAGATATTGGTGAAAAAAATATCCATCCACAAATAGAGAAAAATGATCACCTATTTGCATTGTCGCTTCGGCACCTAATCTGTCAATAAAGCGCAAAGTTTTATTTTTTCCTTCTCCTCGAACCATAAAATCCGCATTGATCCAAACAGTGTTCTTACCATCTTCCATGACATATATAGGTTTTTCTTCTTCAATGGGTTTATCGGAGAATAAAGAATGCATATCATCTTTTAAATTATTCCAGGAAGAAAAGCCCAATCGGTACTCGTTTGTATCCGCTAAAGCAGGATGTCTTTTATCGTTTAGTTCGTGTCGATATTCGCCAATGTAATTAGCAAGGAGTTCACGGTCAACCTTGTGTAAAGAGTTTTGCATATCTTGTATTTTAGACAACCAAGCTGCCACTTCATCTCGTTGTAATGGCCGAGAATCATTCATGAATTCAGGAATATACCCTCGTGTAGCCTGTCGCTCAAGATAATTATAAACCGGATCATCAATGGGAACAAATAATTGCATTGAAAATACAAAAGAAATAAGAAATACAACTAACAGTATGGTAGTTATTGCCCTTTTGTTTTTCATGAATCCCATTTATTTATTTAATCCTATAATATGGCTCAACATATTTTTTGCAATCATTTTTCTATTATAATCTTCCGCTAATTTACGACATCCATCTTTATACTGCATATATAATTTATCATTGTTTATTAAAATACCTAATTTTTCAATAAAATCCGTTTCATTTTCAGGCTCAAAAGCCAATCCGGCCTTATATTTATTAATAACATTTTCCGCTTCGCCTTTTAATCCAAGTAAAATAGGTTTCCCCATAGCAGCATTTTCAAATATCTTTGAAGGTAATGCCCCAAGAAAAAGGTCTGTTTTTTTGAGATTCACTAATGCAATATCAATAACAGATAAATAGTTTGAAACCTTATGTTTAGGAATAGCATCGAGAATTGTAACATTTTTTAATGCTAATTTATTCTTTAGAATCAACAAATTCTCTTTTTCAGCACCTTCCCCAATCAACAAAAAATGGATGTTCAAATCAGCAATTTTTGATGCGCAACGAAGAATAAAATCAAGTTTGTGTGCCATCCCCATTGTGCCGATATAGCCAATCACCTTTTTCCCGTTTAGTCCCAATTCTTTAAGCAGTTTGGCATCTTTTTCCTTTGGAGAATAAAGTTCAAGATTAACACCATTAGTGAATACTTTAAGTTTGTTTTTGGGGATACCTCGTGACAATAAACGATCATGTATACCTTGAGTTACACATACGATCGCTTTGGCAGAATCATAACACTGCCGTTCTTTTCTCTCAAGATATCGCATGCCTGCACCGTCTTTAACTGCTTCCACCACTTTAATAGATTCCGGCCAAATATCTCGTACCTCCATGATCCAAGGTTTTCTTTTAAACTTTGCCAATTTTTTGGCAGCAAGAACAGTAAAGAATTGAGGTGTAGTTCCGATAATAATATCATATTTTTGAAATAATCCGGCTAAAACAGCAGAAAAATAAAAGCTAATATAATCCAAAGTACGCTTAATCGTCCCTTTGTTGGCCGTAATATAGGTCCACACACGTATCACATTTATACCATCGACCGTTTCTTTTGCAAATAAGCGATTTTTATAACCGGGATATACTTTCCCCATAGGAAAATTTGGAGCACCGGTAATTACGGTAACGTCTGCGCCTAATTTCACCCATTCTCTACAATGTTCATAAGTCCTGGTGGCGGGTGCGTTGACCTCGGGTGGAAAATTGTCTGTCAAAAATAATATTTTCATACCTTATCTTCTCCGGACGATAGACTTCTTAAATATACAGAGAAAAGAATAATACCAATGATACAGCTTACACCAATTGACGTCACTGTTGCATATGCCGCACCAATAATCCCAAATTTGGGAATCCAGCAATAATTCAACGCCAAATTCAAGACAAACATTGCAATGGCCGAATAACTGTTCCACTTAGCCTTGCCTACAGCAGATAGCATATTGCCAAGAGGTACGCGAAATAAAAAAGTTGTTGCGACATTTATCATTAAAATATTCATAAGAGGTTGAGCGTTTACATATTCCGGTCCAAAAAGCCGTACGATCCCTCCGCCAAAAACATACCAAGCCCCAAGAATAGCTGCGGTGATAAAAGAAAAGATAAGCAAGTATTTTTTATAATAATTGATCAAATATTGTCTGTTTTTATAATTCTCAGCGATATAAACGAAATCAGTTTGCATGAATACGCTTGGAATAAAAACAAGGCTAAAAGGTATAAGAGCAGCCACTTTATATGTCGCAACCATGGTACTCTGAGCTAATAAGATACCTATCATGATCGTATCCAATTGCCATGCCATTTGAGAAGCGATATTACCCAAACCCGCAAAAACACCATATTGGGTGTATTCGCTAACCTTGACAGGCAGATTCTTTATCTTCTCAAACAGTTTTATATCTACCTTTTCTCTTTTCTTTAATGCCCAATAGACTACCGCTGCGGATAGTGCCGGTGCTATCGAAAAACCTATCGTGTAACCCCTCCCTTTTGAAAGGAATACTCCTAAAAGACCTAATACAAACACTAAAATAGAATTTAAAAGTAATGCAGCTGCATAGGCTTTATTATTTTTCATTACCCGCAAAAATGACACGGCAGTATAGAAAAGATAATAGGACATGACATAGATCGAGAACAATCTAAAATACGATACGGATCCCGGCATGCGGATCGCTACCAATTCGGCAAGTCCAAGCATCATTAGCATCACAGCAAGAGAATATATAAATCCTCGACGGATAGTAAAGTTGAACAATTTTACTTTATTCGTTAATTCGTTTTGTATCGGACCAAAATGCAACAAGGACAAATAGAGTCCCGCCCCACTGAAAGGTATGATCAATTGTGTGAGAGTAAGGGCATAGCTAAGGTTACCATATTCTTCTATTGAAAGAAGGCGGATGATCAAGACACCTAAAATAAATTGAATAATACGTAAAAGAATGGTGGAAGTAAAAATGTGCACCCCACCCCTTTGCTCAAAAGACTTGATTGTGTTTTTTATCTTCCCCAAATTCTAATCCATTTTTTTTATTATTAAAACCTTGCCGTTAGGTTCTTGGATAAGTGCTGAAACCTCACAAATTTTTACCGGGAATTTATTTTCAAATCTTGAAGTTAAGTGTTCTTTGATCTCTTCAAGTGTAGATGTTTCATGGTGATCATAAAGTATGACATTGATTGTAAGTGAATCTTTATAAACTAATACTTGATATGCTTCAATATTTTTAACGGTCTTAAAATAATCCGGGAAAATCGATTGAGAAATGACAAGATTTTTAAATTTTATCGTTTCTGAAGATCTGCCGTCCAGTTTCTCAAGACGTTTTAATGTACGACCACAAGAACATGATACTTCATTTTTAAAGAAAGATCCTCTATCCCCTATTTCAAATCTAATAAAAGGAAAACTTTTATTATAAAGATCGGTAATGATCAGATCGCCGCTTTCACCCGGCTCACAAGCCTTTCTGTGTTCATCAAGTATTTCCAAAAAAACAATCTCTTCGTTAATGTGCAGGCCCTCATGTGCTTCACATTCCGCAGCAATCATAAATTCTCTTGAACCATAATCATCAAACACTTTACACCCAAACGTTTCTTCGATCTTTCTTCTCTGCGATGGAAGCAATGTTTCTGAGGATGTAACGATGGACTCAATACCAATGTCTTTTTCATTTTCAAGCTCTTTGGCCAACATATATATGATCGATGCATAGCCCCAAAGTATTTTAATCTTTTTCTTTTTAATAATATCAAATACTTCCCCGGCCCAGTTTTCATTGGTTAAAAAAGCGCCTTCATAAAAATACCTATTAAACAAATGATTCTTTATTTTCCCCTTAAGTCCTTTATTAATTGTAACTTCATACTGACCACTGGCCAGTTTTAAACATTTTTTCCGCATCGTATAACCGGCCCAATCAAAATTCCGCTGTAGAGCAACTCGGGTAAAATCGAGTTTTTCTCGATCGTGATAAAATTGTGTCGGGCGGCCAGTCGTACCGCCACTTCGTTGATAGATCAATTTATTCTTATCTGCTTTGGGATCAATCAGTTCTTCAAATGAATTTTGTATATCTGTTTTTGTTAATATGGGAATATCCTGCATAAATAACATCATATCCTGATAATTCCAGTTGTCTTGAGGATACTCCTTGATCACAGATTGATAGTATGGGATATTTTTCTTTGCATGAAAGATCAGTTCTTTCAATCTTTGCAACTGATGCCGTTCAAGTTGTTTGCGATTCCAATATTGCGATATTTCTAAAAGAGAATTCGCTTGTGAAGCATATCGCTTCCCGGTAATATCATATAAGCTGAAATAAAGTGCTTTTTTCGACATATGTTTACTCATTTAGATAAATTCCTGGTATATCTTAATTACTTCTCCGGCAACAATATCTTGCGAGTAGTTCTTTACACTGTTCCTTGCATTGCTTTTCATTTTAAGAAATAGTTTTTTATCGTCCAGTACCGTGGATATTTTATCAACAAGATCAACTAAATTATCTTTTTCAAACAACATGCCATTCACGTTATGCTTAACATAATCACTTTTCCCACCCACATCAGATGATATTACAGGCACTTGGAAGTAAAGGGCCTCTATCCCAATTATACCGAATGTCTCAGATGCACTGGGAAAAACCAGCAGATCAAATTCATTGTAGTAGGATAATAATTCCTTATGATCCAATGTACCATGTACGGAAACCGGTAATTTTTCTTGTTTTACATAATTTTGAATTTCTTTTTGCATTTTGCCGCCACCTATCATGATGCCTGATATATCGTATTTTTCTTTTAAAGCTTGTATGCACTTTAAGAAAAGATATGGACGTTTATTATCAGAATAGTCTCCTACAAAACCAAGGGTATACTCTGTTTTTTTCTTTTTAGTAGCAGACATTACTACTTTATCAAACAAAGAGAAGTTTATCCCGCAACTTCTCACAATAATGTCTTTTTCATTTAAGTCAAAATTTGATATAAACTCATCTTTCATTCTGTTATTAACAGCAATTATTTTATCACAATTCATAAAAAGATTTTTTGTCCATTTATTATTATATCTTTTTTGTATTTGCATAATACCGTGTGACGTAACTATTAGCTTTGTTTTGTGTATAGCTTTATACATTACTCCATTTATCACCGGCAAAAAAAACCTATGGGCGTGGATTAAATCATACTTTTTGAATAGGACAGGAATAAAGCATATGATCTGCATGCTCCATTTTAAAACACTCCAAAAAAACGAGTTCTTATTTAATGTATTTGAAAAAATCGAGAAAAAGGGATTATAATAAA
>CAYPTO010000054.1:0-7513 GCA_964413625.1 uncultured bacterium | reverse complement strand
ATCGACTCTATCCTCGATTGAATACCCTCTATTCTCCCAGTAACTCTGAATAATTCTCATATAAGCAGAGGCATAAAGTAGATTAGTCCGATTATCTTCGAGCTTGTCAATAATTTTCTGAGGTGATTAGCTAACTTGAAGAACATTTTCGTACTTTTCCCCAGGATAAAATACCGATGTACTATCTGACAACTGACACTCAATCCAATAAGCCGTTTTCATCTTTACCTGGCAGAAACCAATAGAACTATTTTGACCTTTCTTGGCTAAGTAATCATCGAAATATTCATCTTGCCAATTGTAGTTATTGGTTCTTTCTACGTAGATAATAGCTTTGAGTTTTACAGGATCAATATCAAAGGTCTTAGAAGCAGAATCAATATTTACTGACTGTTCCTTCAACTTAGCCAGCGTTGTATCTGGATGTTCGGCGCAGGCAAATGTGAACAGCAATAGGAGGATTACCAGATACACACATTTGATTTTTGAAATGCATAATGTAGGGGACGGTCGCGACCGTCCCTTACACCTATGATAGTTTTCACATTTATTTCGAATATTCATTATTTCAGCAAAGTCACCTTCTGATAATCTACGAACGAGTTTGAGCCGTCTTCAGCTTCGGCTATGAAACGGATCAAGTAAATACCACTTGATACATCTGAGCCGTTCCATCCTGAAAAGGTTGCCAGTGGCAAGCTTGGTTCAGGATCTCTCCGAGTGTCACGTCACAAAGTAATATTCTGTGTTGATGTCAAATTTCCGTGTTCAACCCCTCGACTCAGCTCGGGGTTGTGGTTTTTTAATCTCAAGTTTCCCGGCATTTCATGCCGGGCTATTATCTTTAACCCCTCCAGCCTTCGCCCTGATTATTCGGGGCGAAGACAGGTAGCCTTGGCGAAGCGGGGTCAATTGTCAATTAATTACATTCCCCCATTCCGCTTCCTCAATATCCAATCGATACAAAGCATCAAAAACATCAAAACATAAAGAAAATAGGCCTTTCTGGCTATCATAAGATGTGTTAAAGGCTTCCAGGTTTTATCTGTTGAAATGAAATATTTAAGACTGTCCAGATCATCGATCTGTACATAATGGCCGCCGTGACGCATTGCAACTCGTTTCAAGAGATCGGCATCACAACTTTTATAACGATCTTCCATATCATTTTCATTTATCAGGATCTTTGCTGTGTCACTTTCCAAGAGCAAATCATGTGTAAATATTTCGGCTTCAACAAAATACTCACCTGCTTCTTTGAGGATAAAAGAAGTCACTTTTTCAGATGGTGTATTTAACTCTTTTCGATATATTTCCTGATAATTACTATCCAACAAGCTTACTCGCACACTCGTTTCGCTTTGATCGAGCAGTTCAAAATGATAATGTTCAATTCCAACATTAAATGGCTGATATGCAATTCCGGAATATATTTTATCATCTAGGGCAATATAGCTTTTCCCGCCTCGTCGAATTTGGTTGTTTATCATGCCCGTGATCAAATGCTTATAAATACCATCCCAATCCTTTTCAAACCCTGCAAGATTCCAACGCCATAGTCCGGATGCGGTAATAAGTAAGCTTTGGTCCTTTGTATTTTCAAGAATGACCGGTCTCCCCTGTTCCGTTTTCATGATAACAGATCCTTCGCCTTTATAATTTGCTACCTGTATGGGAGGGAGTGATTTCCAAAATCTTGCATTCGTAATGGGATCAGGATTAAAATTAAGATAGGGCTGCAATCCTACAATTGAAAGTTCTCCGCTTGTTTGATAGCTGTTTTCAAGATCTCTATACAAAAGTATCGAAGGAATATTCTGATATATTTTTGGCTCTGTAAGCGGATGCCATGTTTGGATCAATAGATCTGGTTTTTCATCCGGAAATGCGATTTTCCATTCTTTATCTTTAAATACCTCTATACGTTCAAGAGTTGAAAGAACTGTTGTAAGCATTGAAATATCCTGAGACGGCGGATTGGCATGGATCACTATCCGGATAGCAGAGGAATGTACATATAAATTCTCTGAGCCGATCTCATTGCGTTTATTCTCTTTTTCAAGGGACCATGTCCATGTTGAGGGTCCCTCCGGCAAAGGAGAAAAAGTTTTTTTATAGATCATCATCCCATGGGCCGGAATAACCACATCCTGCTCAAAGACATTTTCTTTAACATTATTTATGATCAGCCTTGTTTGTATACTTTCATCAGATGGATTTTCCAAAGACCAATTTACAGCAATAGAATCACCCTGTAAAACATGATCCGGAAATCTGACAGATCTCAACTGTAGCAATTCTTTTTTGGTTTTATTACCCACTCCAATCGTATGTAAAGTGAGCTTATCAGAGAGCTTTATTGAGCCCAATGATTCTCCAATATATGAACGGCCATCAGAGATAAGCACCAATTCATGGAATCGGGCTTGCTTTTCGGCAAATTTTATTAA
Source organism: uncultured bacterium (assembly GCA_964413625.1). Taxonomy (GTDB): domain Bacteria; phylum Fidelibacterota; class Fidelibacteria; order Fidelibacterales; family Fidelibacteraceae; genus M50B103. Next base: position 5,063 of record CAYPTO010000054.1, on the reverse strand, counting down.
CTTAGAATTATCGGAAATTACTTCATCTACAGGAAGCGATCTCAATTGGGCTTCCGTAACGATCCGGGGATTTTGCATATTCGTAATATGATAAATGCTTGTTTGTCGATCGATCTCACGATATGAAGAAGAGCGCAAAATATCCGTTACCGAGAAATCTTCGTCCCCCACATGGTTCATACTTTGAGACAGATCCCATAAAAAAGCAATCTCGGGTTTAACTTGGCGATCACGCACGAATGTGATCTTTATATCAAGAAAAATAATAATAAAGATCAGGATCGCAACAGTACGTAAGATCACAAGAATAGTTTTTATTGCAGATGAGTAGTAAGGATCTTTTAGATTTCTGATAAGCCAATAGATCGCATATATGCCAAAAAGAGCGGCTAGCACCCAAACGATCTTTGAAGCTGTAATGTCAATGGTGAACATGGATTAAATCAGCGCATTCCCCGCTCTCCATGCAAACGGGATATACGTATGATCTGTTCGTATAATTCTTTAATCTCATTGTCCCGAATGGTTTGCTTTGGCAGGGCTTGAAGCTTAATAAAAACCTCTTCTTCTCGATCAGCATCAATAACGCCTCGACCTGCGAATTTTTTTAACTTGCCTAATTCAAAAGCCAGCTCCATGCGTTCATCCAATAATTTGATCAATTGTTCATCGATCTTGTCAATTTTTTTTCTAAATTTGTCCATTAGTACTCGCTTAAAGGTTCCGATAATTGGTAATCTCCAAAACCGGTATAATCGATAAATATAAATCTCCGGTTAACGGAATAGTAATACCAGATCATATATGGTTTAGTGTCGATCTCCATATTATGTTCTTCTACAGCATCCGGTTCACCGTAGATAATAAAAATCATTCCGCGATCCGAGCGCCAACCTTCGCGGTGTCCCGAGAAACGCTGATTTGCAACATGGACCCGATAATAATATTCATTCATCAATTCATTGTTCTCTGTATGCGGAGTAGGATCAATGCTTTTCCATGTCTCTGTAAAATAATCCCTTTTCTCTTTTCCCTGGGCATTTATCATCTTTTTATAGGTTCGAGAGGAAAAATATCCGGTATGTGAAAGATAACGCATTTGCTCAATTGCATCTTCAAGATTTGGGATAAGCGAACTTGTACCGATCCATTGAACTCTCAACGGAATACTGCGTTTATATTCTATGCTGTCAATCACAGTTATTAATGTTAAAAAATATTGATTATAATTAAGATCAGCAGTCCTTACCGGGAACACATATTCATGCCTTTCTTTTACAAGTTTTACTTCGAATTTACCTTGTTTTAATGTTTTATTCTTCGATTGAAGAATATAGGTAAAGGGATATTTCCCTTCAATCCCTGATGCGGTAAAACCGACATAAATAATTTCCGGCATATCTTCGCCGCCTTTAATGGCAGTAGAATCCTTTATAAAATACAGATCACCTATCATCAATGGACCTATACTCAATTTACTCATATCAATCTCTTTAATTTGCTTTCGGCGATTTTGGGTCTTTAGATCCGTAATCAGGACTTCAAGTCGATATTTACCCGGCATAAGATCATAGCTTTTATGCATTTCTATTGTTTTTTTACGTGAATTTGTCAATTTAAATTCATTAAGTGATAGCTTTTCAATCCAACTCTCACTCACTCGTTTTTCTTTGCCTTCAAATATCATGATAGAAATATCAAAACGTCCCTTGAACTGAGAATTTTGTTTAACAAAATGAATTTCATCATAGGGAATGCTCAACATGATACTGAGCTCACCTTTCCCTAAAATTTCAGATGGTTTAACAACATACTCGATCTTATATTCCGGCCCTATCTTCCATTTTTTATTCATGAGTTGTGCAAAAAGTCCACTTGAAAAAACAAGAAGAAAGATCAGAATGAATGAATATGTTTTTTTAAATTTCTGCATCGTTTAAAAACTATGTGTTATTCAAATAAAATACAATGGAAAAGGTTCCCTTTAAGAAGTTATGAGTTATGGGTTATAAGTTATAAATTAAAGAAAATATTTTTCCCTATTCTTTATTTTCTTCTCCTGATTCTTGGGTTTTGTCTCTTGGATCTTCAACTTTATACTTTAATCTTTTGTCTTACAAAAGATTAAAGTTATGAGTAAAAAACACTAAATTTAATGTTTAAACAAAATGCTGTTTACCAGTTACTAGTCACTTCTTCTGTTTTTTCGACCAACCGGCATTCCACTTTCAGTGAATCAAGCTGGCAGATCTTTTCAACTCTCATCTATTTTAATCTCCGAAGCTCCGATCCTTCAGAGCGAAGGAGATCAACCTTCAATTTTCCCTATTCTCCCTAATCTTTACTCTTCTTCGGTTGGAACAACCTTACTCTATACATTCCCCATACGCTGAATACTGCCAGTATTACAGTTATGACCGCTGTGATAATAACATGGAGAAATGTTAGAACAGCAGGATCGATCAATTGATATTGTATCAGATCAAGTAATATGATCGTTGCAGCCATGATCGGTACATAGATCATATTATAACGCAACACCCAAAGGTATAATGCAACCATTAGAAGTCCGCTAACCGCACCTCCCAATAGCCACCATCCAATGGATAACTTACCCACATAAGCAAATCCTGCCAGAAACAGCAAAATAATTGAGATGACCTTCTTCTTTTGCCAACCAGCACTTAAATGATTAACAATAATGAACGGGACCATTAAGCGAACAAACGTAATAAAATACTCTTCAATTGCAGATAGTAATGATGATATGATCGGATGAATAGATGCAAGATCAATAAGTGGTATTATAACAGGTGTTTCTTTGAAGATATTCCCCTGTGCAAATGCTACTACACCGGCAAGAGCCAGTCCCAAACCAATACCTTTAAACCCAATTACATGTTCATTTCGTTGAACATGAAAAGGAATTCGTGCCATATAACCGATAGGAAGAGCATATAAAAATGCGGAAAATACACTACCAAGCAAAAGAGAAATGATCAACATCAGTAATAAGTTTGAATAAGGTTCCGAGGTAGGGTATTGTCCTATGATGGTATTGGACATCAGGATGCCCTGCAATAAAGTTATGACAATAAAGCCGATAAGGAAATAAAGAAATATTTTAGTATTGAAGTGTTTTTTTGTCCAGGCAATAATGCCAAGAATCAACACTGTGATTATCATACCAAATTGAATAACCTTGGATATTGAAAATAAAATTCCTCGTAGCAAACTGGCCTTCTTTTGCTCACGGTCCCAAGTTTCTGTGCTATGAATAGTAGTTTTCAGACCGCTTAGTTCATCACCACTTATCGTTGCAATATAGCGAATATCACCTTCTTTAAGACCTGTATCCATATCTCGATAAATGATCGTCCAGTCAGTACGGTTTTTGTGCTTTTCAGGTGTTACTTTCGCAATTTCCAATTCATCTATATCTTTAGCATAATGTGTTTCAATAGCATGTTGAGCAATAATCTTTGCCTCGGCTTCATCAAGTGTTGCACCCGGTCTTGGTTCCGGAACATTGTGCTTCCATCCAAGAATTTCACCATTCCGGCCGATCTCGATATCTATTGTTTCGGAGCGAGTAACGACATCTCCCTTAAAGGTTTTATAGGTCACAATATAGTTGTTCGTAGAAAGGACGGATCTGTAAAGTTCGCGGAATAATTTTTCATCACTTTTTTCCCAGGCAAAACGACCTTCCCGATCTATACCACCATCTATCCGGACATAGGGTTTCAGATCAAGAGAATCTGTTCCCGAATAATATTCGGCGATAAAAGCATCACCAATTTCAACAGCTTCATCTCGATTGATGTTCAATCTTGGTACATCTTGTTCAAAAGGAGTCAAGATTATCCAAAGAACCGTGCCGACAACTATCAATAGAATTGCAATAATAATTGGTAGTTCGCGTTGGGAGATGGCGGTAGGACTTACTTTGTCTTTTCCCTTATCTTCTTTTTTAGCTTCCGGTATCGTATATCCGGAATTTAGATCGGCATCTTGGATATTATACCAGGAGCCGGCTTTGATGCGACGAAAGCATACGACAAGAACAGGTATCAGCATAATAAGGATGGCCAAAATCCTATGGATCCATATACCGGATGCAGAAAGCAGGAATATAGGCATAGCCATAAGGATAATATCATAAACAAAATGAGAGATAACAACGGGCAATAGGCCCCATTTCATATAGATCAATCCATACAACACAAAAGGGATAAGCATTTCAATGATACGGGCATACGCTGGCTGCTGTGCGTAATTTGCATGCATTGAACCAAAGATCGCTGCCTGTAGCACAAGCGCAATAGCGATCCATATCCTTTTTCGTTTAAAATTCTTACCGATTAACACAGCTCCGGCAAGCGGTATGGCGCGGAATAGGGTTTCTTCCCAAAAACCGGCCTGTAATGATTGTGCTGCAGGTAAAAGCCAGGGCAATGGCAAGGCAAGAACATTGGGGTCCACCATATTTTCTGCAGGACTCCACCAATTGAATACATGATTGGTGATCCAGTAAAAAAATGTAATAAAACCGATCATAATGAATGCCCAAAGATAAGCGAAAACAGTTTCGCGCATAATTTCTTTTGAAGCTCCAACGGTGGGTGACCATGAGCGCCAAAATTGAATATGTCCGGGAAATGCCTGACGATCCAATCCCTCTGCAGCACTTGCAGATACAAAAAAGATCACAGCAATCAATAGCCCGTTCAAGAATGCAAAAAATACCTGCTGGAAAAGGAATTGACCTGACGATAAAGATGTATCATAATTGAACCATGAAAGAGAGATCGTTGTGAGATAAGCAAAAAATATTCCCAGCCCTATTATGATCGCCCATTTAAGAGCCGGCTTCCACAGCAATGTCCGTTTACGTATCATAAAAAAAATAGCTAATCCAACACCGAATATTCCGTAGATCAACAGCATAATAGCTTGACCGACAAAAGATATTGTTGTATTAGCAGAACGCATTTCTTCATAACGTTGATCAAACGCATCCGGGATTTTAACCACAGGTATTGCCATGGTCAATTGATCAC
>CAYPTO010000053.1:0-7570 GCA_964413625.1 uncultured bacterium | reverse complement strand
CGAATTCATGTTTAACTCCATCCACTTCAAGCTTTACATGAATTGGTTTATAGCGCATGATCTCGATCAGAGCACTCGCGGTATAAGCTGCTTTACCCATGAATTTTTTATATTTATTCCCATAAATACATACATCGGTCGGAAGTCCGAAACCTATGCAGTTGACGGAATAATAATCTTCACCTTCCGTAGTAAATTTCATAACATCAACTTGTTTCTTTTTTGCTTCGTTGATCGCGATCACACCATCCCGCCATGTTTTCATACCAATATCTTGTGAAAATGAATTCCCGGTTCCAACAGGAATTACACCGAAAGTAGGGTAGGTCTTAACTTTTTCATTCTTGATCATTCCGTTAAGAACTTCATACATGGTACCATCACCACCCACGGAAACCAAAGCATCGCAAGTATTAAGATCAAGATGTTTCACTATTTCCGTGGCATGATCATGATACAACGTGCCATGATCAACAACTTCATGTCCGGCATCTGTAAGAGCTTTTATGGCTAAAGGTGCAAGTTCTTTACCACGCCCGCCACCTGAATGAGGATTAAATACTAATTGAATTTTCACAATTTACTCCGATTTGAATTGAGATAAAAAATAATGATTTTATTTTATTTCGCAATATAATATTCAATTAATAGTTCTATTACGTCTTCAATTACATTATCTTTTTTTAGGCTCATCGTTTTTCCTTTCTTCGTTAAACCAATATTTATTAAATATCGGAAAACTTTGGGCCTTTTTGCAGAAAGAAATTCACACTATCTAATATTCAGGATATCCTGCTTTGCAGGAACAATTATTTCACTTAATTTATATCATTACTTTAGGTAAAACATCAAATAAAGCATAATCAATAATAGGAGTTTTAACTCCCGTGCATATTTTGGGTTAAAACCCAGAGTTTCTGCTTGTCATATCCACGGCATAAATGCCGTGGTAACTCATCAATATTAAACTTTAAACGAATTAAATCTTTGTTGGAACAAAATATTCCCTTAATTTCTTATAATAATAAACCATGTAACAATCATAAGAAGGATATAAACATGAAAAAATCACTTATTGCTTTATTCCTCGTACTTGCTTTGCTTGTAAGTTCCTGCTCAACCACGAGGATCATCACCAATAAACAGCGCGATAAACTTCAGAGGAAAGCTGACAAATATCGTCTTTTCGGCGGCGTTGCCGAGATCGGTGAAGCTATGAGCCAACGAGAAGATATTGCTCGCGATAAAGCACGTACCGATGCATATATCAAGATCGGACAAAGTATTCAATCCCGTATTGACGGCGTTTCCGCATTATATATCAAAGAAGAAGGACAAGGTGCAGATTCCGAGATCAAAGATATTTTTGAAAAAAGCGCCAAGGTGATCATTAACACAACGATCCAGGGTATTTTTTCCGTGGATGAAACTATCACCCTAAAAGGTGATGTTTATACCGCTTATGTACTTTATGCCATTACTCCTCGTTCAATCAATACCCGCTTAATGAAAGAGCTTAAGAAACAACAACCTGAAATATATGAACGCTTTATGCTTTCCAAAACCTATGGTGACATGGAAGAAGAAGTGATGCAGTATGAGAAGGAAGTGAAACAGTAAGGCCGTAATTTAAAACATGAAACGCGTTTAGGAATACATGCAAAAACCGTCTTTTAGACGGCTTTTGCGATTCTATTATGAATTTTTGGTAAAGACAGGCCAATGATCTGTCTCATTTTTGATTAAATGTATTAGAGACAAGTCATTGCCTTGTCTCTACTTTTATCGCTTTGTTTTGTATAATATTTTATTAACACGCCTAACAAGTTACGAGTCACGCGTTATAAATGAAACCGCACATCCGCCACCCGGGGCCAGATTCAGCAAAATATCGCTTCGATGATAGACTTCTACGGTATCGATCTGATAATCTGTTGGATTATCATCCCAATGAGCATTTTTCCCATCAGAATAGATGATCGCTGTGTATTTTTTACCTTTATCAAGAAAATTACAGTTAATATCTATACGCCGTGGTTCTTCGTTCGTTATGCTTCCCAGAAACCATTTGTCCGTATCACGCTCTTTGCGGACGATAGTGACGAATTCACCGACCTCGCCATCCAGAACACGGGTCTCATCCCAATTGACACCAACATCCCGTATAAACTGGAAAGCGGGATGACCATCATAGTTCTTGATCAGATCAGGCACCATTTGAACGGGACTGTAAATGACAACGTAAAGTGCAAGCTGATGTGCCAGCGTCGTATTTATTTGATTATTAGGTTTATATGGATTTAGCTTAATATTAAAAATGCCCGGAGTAAAATCAAATGGACCCGCTAACATGCGGGTAAAGGCAACGGTTGGAAGATGATTTGGGGGATTCCCGCCATCGGGAGACCATGCATTGAATTCCTGGCCTCGCATACCCTCTCTTGATACGGCATTCGGGTAAGTACGGCGGATACCGGTATCTTTAATGGGTTCATGGGCATTAACGGCGATTTGATGTTCAGCAGCCGTTGTTATAACCTTTCTGTATTCCCTTACCATCCATTGTCCATGGTGATATTCCCCTTTGGGAATGATCTTACCGACATAACCTGTTTTTACGGTGGAAATACCCAATTTATTCATTAAGGTATAAGCAGTATCCATTTGTTTGTCATAAGTTCTCGGTGCAGCTGAAGTTTCATGATGCATAATGATCTCAACACCTTTACTTTTTCCGTACGCTACCACATCCTCAAGATCATAATCGGGGTAGGGCGTTACAAAATCAAAAACACCTTCGCGATCGAAATCTCCAAACCAATGTTCCCAACCTGTATTCCAGCCTTCCACAAGCAGTGCGCCAATTCCGTTCTCTGCACAAAAATCGATATATTTTTTTGCATTTTCGGTTGTTGCACCGTGTTTGCCGCTGGCATAGTCCCAGGATCTCGTCCCGATATGCATATCCCACCAGATGCCCATATATTTTGTCGGCTTGAACCAGGGTACATCAAATTTTGCCGGCTCATTTAAATTCAGGATCATCTTGGATTCTATCAGATCACCTGCGCGATCGGCAAGTTGGATCGTTCTCCAGGGGGTTTTAAAAGGAGTGTTGATAACAGCTTTGATATCTTTGCTATTACCGACCAATTCACTGGTCAGTTTTAAATTGACCGTATCGGCCATCAAGGTCATCCCCGGATAATCCGTTAAATTTGCTTCATGAATACTTATATATTTTCCTCGTTGTGTTTTCATGGTAACAGGCGTATTGACTGCATTGTATGGAATATAGGTTTGTGCAAGTCCACTCAAGACCTGAAATTTGATCGCGTCGATCTCTGATAATTTCGTATGGGAATATAAATGCTCATATATATCCCAATCTCCCGGTATCCACCACACTTCATGATCTTTTTTCAAATTAAATTCAGTGTTTTCGTCAAGGATGGTGATCTTGTTCAAACCCGCTTGCTGAGGAAGTATATATCTAAAGCCCAATCCATCATTATATACCTTGAATTCTATCTGAATTTCTCTAAATGGGGCTTCTGTTTCTCTGAGAAAAACCGTCATACCATTAAAATTATCCTTTACTATCCGCTGTTCGCCCCATGGCATTTCCCAATCCTCATCCCGTTGTAAAGTGAAGCTTCGTTTTAATATTTCAAACCCTGAAAACGCTTTTGTCTCGGGTGAAAATTCAAACCCAAGATAAGATGTATCTATCACTGTATGTTTTTGATATTTAACAATATAATAAGGAACGCCTTCTTTAGAGACATTCACTTTAATTCGAATATTATGATCGGGTGAATTGATCTTTTTAAACAGATTGAGATTGCAGGAAAGAAAAAAAACAGATATCAATAATAGAAAAGCAATGCGTTTTTTCATATAAATACCTTTTAAAAATAGACTATAACTATTTCATGTACAATAATTTACAGGTATTGATCCGGTTCATGGAATTTATCTTAAGAAAGTATATACCTGTCGCCAAACCTTTGGGATTCCAAGTTAGAATATAACTCCCGGCATGATAGTATCGATCACTAATAATATCAACAAGCTGACCATTGCTTGAATAAATGCTCATATTGATTTCAGTATCATGAAGAATATTGAATGAAATGCTCGTTTCCGGGTTAAATGGGTTTGGATAGATCTCGTTCAGAACAAATGATGCATGATCCGGAAAAATATCACCGCTAATTTCTGAGCTTAAAACATTTGAAGAATCCAATTTACCGGCATAGTCAAGATCCATTATTCTGTAATAATATCTTATTCCGGGTATTACGTTTAGATCATGGTACTCATAATTCATTTTAATGCTGTTCGTTCCGGCACCCGGTATTTCATATATGGTCTGCCAATTTGTATTGGCGGTTTTTCTTTCAATCAAGAATTTGGTATTTTCAGATTGTGAGCTACTTTGCCAATGAATATGAATTTGCCCTTTCTGCGGTATCAATTCAAATTCAGAGAGTTCAATTGCCGTAGCTGCATCGCTTACCGTTGAAACACTTTGTATGGCAGTCCAGGGTTCATCTTCAAGCTGTTCACCATCGTAATGACCCTTAACCCGATAATAATAACTTCCCGGGTCTACCTGATCGACGATATAGTAATCTGTTTTAATATCCTCAACCGGGAAACCCTCACATGAGCTTGTAAAATCTTCATTTGCGGACATATCAACATAATACGAATCAAAATCAGGAGTAGCGATCCAGGACAGTACAAATCGATCAAAAGAGATATCACTGGGCTGAGTGGTGGCCACTTGGGCATAAGATAAATGCCAGCAGCTATCGGTCATATTTTCCAATTTTCCATGATTCTCATTTGAGCTAAGATCATTGAGCAAACTGTCAGCTTCCTGATTAAAAGTATAATATCCAACAAGTCCCGTTGACTCTGAATCTATTTTAATTTCCATAGAGTTCAATATCTCTTCATTTGTCCTGACAATATTCCAAAATCTTACTTCATCAAGCTCGCCTTTTATAGCTTTATGATAGGGATAATCATAAAAAGCGCCAAGATAAACACCATAAGGCCGGAATGTTTCCGGATATTGCAAATTAATATTACAATCAGCTTTCTTAATGACTTGTCCATTCAAGAAAACGACAACATTTTCGTCATTCTTGTACTTATCGTATGTAACGGCAAGATGTTGCCATATCCCGGCTTCTATATCGGGTAATATCAGTTCGACTTGATTTGTTAAATTACCCATACGGATAGCAATACGATTACTATCCATGGTATAAATTCCATATCCCAGGTAATTATTTTGATTTATGCTTGTTGAAGAAAAATCTATCAGAGCGGTACTATCGGAAAATTCGTGAATGTTGAACCAGCATTCTATCGTGAAACGCCAGGTGAATCTCAGGGGTGCATCATTAATATGTACATAATCATCTCCACCATCAAAGCAGAGACAATTGGGCATTTCAACTGAGTATAAAGTACTTAGAAAAAGAAGAAAGACAATAATATATTTAGCTGATCTCATCAAATCGATAAACCCGTTAATACTTTCATGCATGAAATATATTACTATTCTCAAAACCCTGCAATAAAGAAAGTCGAAAAGTTAAAAAGTTGAAGCTGAACAAAAAAGTATTGTTTATCTTACTACTTGATTCTTGTATCTTGAATCCCGATTCTTTATATTCCCGAATGAAGAATACTATCAGAAATTTCAGCATTATAGCCCATATTGACCATGGTAAATCAACGCTGGCCGATCGACTTTTGGAGATGACCGGAACACTTAATAAATTCCAGATGAAAGAACAGGTTCTGGATGATATGGATCTGGAGCGTGAACGTGGAATCACCATTAAATCACATCCGATCCGGCTTCATTACAAAGCGAAAGACGGTATTACTTATATTCTAAATCTTATTGATACTCCGGGACATGTGGATTTTTCCTATGAAGTATCCCGCAGTCTGGCAGCCTGTGAGGGCGCCCTCCTGCTGGTTGACGCATCTCAAGGCGTTGAGGCGCAAACCGTATCAAATACATTTCTCGCTTTAGAGAATAATTTAGAGATCATACCGGTGATCAATAAAGTTGATTTGCCCGGAGCTATGGTTGAAGCTGCAAAAGCTCAAATTATCGACCTGATAGGCTGTGACGAAAGCGATATCATTATGACCTCGGCAAAGACCGGACTTGGCATTGATGATCTCTTGGAGGCTATTGTTAAACGCATACCGGCACCTAAGGTAAATACTGATCTGCCGACTAAAGGATTGATCTTCGACAGCATTTTCGACGCCTACCGGGGAGCTATCCCTTATGTTAGGATTATCGATGGCGAAATTCGAGCGGGACAAAAACTGAGATCTTTCGCAACCAAAACCGAATATGAAATAACCGAAGTAGGGCACTTTCACTTAAAAAAAATCAAAAGTGATGTGTTGAGCTCCGGAGATGTCGGCTATGTTGTTGCTCAGATTAAGAATATTAAAGATCTTCGTGTTGGAGATACCATCACAACGGCACAACATCCTGCATCTGAACCGCTTGCCGGTTATAAAGAAATGAAATCCATGGTTTTTTCGGGTATTTATCCTTCGCAAAATGAAGATTACGATGAATTAAGGCAATCGCTTGAAAAATTACAACTCAATGATGCTTCTCTCCATTTTGAACCGGAGACCTCAGATGCTTTGGGCTTTGGATTTCGTTGTGGCTTTTTAGGTATGCTGCATTTGGAGATCATTCAGGAACGCCTTGAGCGTGAATTTGGTCAGGATATTGTGTCCACCGTTCCCAATGTGGAGTATCATGCTTTTCTTCGTAATGGTAAAAAGATCAAAGTAGATACTCCCGCTAAAATGCCGCAAGGTGATATAGAACGTATTGAAGAACCCTACGTAAAAGCCGAGATCATTACGCCATCTGAATATATCGGTGCATTAATGAAGCTAACCCAAGAAAAACGTGCCATCTATAAGAACACACATTATATGGATAAAACAAAAGTCCAGTTGATGTACGAGATTCCGCTTTCTGAAACTGTTTTTGACTTTTACGATAAGCTTAAAACGGTCAGTAGGGGATATGCCTCTTTTGATTATGAATATATCGGATATCGACCGGGTGACCTTGTAAAATTGGATATTCTGATCAATAATGAATCCGTTGACGCCCTTGCCGTTATTACAAATCGTGAGGAAGCACAGTATATTGGTCGTGAACTTGTTGTAAAACTCAGAAGTCTTATTCCCCGGCATCAGTTTGAGGTCCCCATTCAGGCAGCCATTGGATCGAAGATCCTGGCTCGTGAAAATGTCAGCGCACTTCGCAAGAATGTAACGGCAAAATGCTATGGCGGGGATATCAGCCGAAAGCGAAAACTCCTCGAGAATCAGAAAAAAGGTAAAAAACGAATGAAGCAGGTCGGTGCCGTGCAAGTCCCGCAAGAAGCATTTTTAGCAGTACTTCAGATCGAGAAAAAACGCTAATATCTAATAGCTTTAAGCTATTTATTGTTTTATTGCTTCCATTTATACTTTCGGCCAAGACTTTTTATAT
>CAYPTO010000052.1:2497-7678 GCA_964413625.1 uncultured bacterium | reverse complement strand
GCCGCCAATGAGACCCGTCGTCTTGGCTTGGGTATTATGGGTATTGCCGATATGTTCTTCCAATTGGGTGTGGACTATGATTCCGAACTTGGTATTGAGACCATGGAAGAAGTGATGAGCTTTATTAATGATACGGCTTATCTTACATCTTCTGAACTGGCAAAGGAAAAAGGTCCCTCGGATATCTTTGTTTATGAAGATTATGCTCGCGGTCCTTTCTTCCAGGAAGCACTATCGGATGAAACTAAAGACCATATCAAACAATATGGTTTGCGAAATATTGCTCTTACCTCTATTGCACCAACCGGCTCGATCTCTAATATTATTAAATCTTTCGAGATCGGAAAACAGAACTATATTGGTGTTAGTGGAGGTGTGGAACCCTTGTTCGCACTATTTTATACGCGGCGCGCAGAATCCTTCGACAACCGGTTCTTCCAGGTTTTTCACTCAACATTACAAGCTTACATTGATTTGAATAACTTAAATGACAAAATGAAAGACGTTAAAAAAGAATTTGATCTTGAAGATATTCTCCCAAGTTACTTCTTTAAAACAGCTCATACCATCTCCTATGAAAAACGCATCAAGATTCAATCCATTTGCCAAAAATATATTGATCATTCAATTTCTTCTACCATTAATTTGCCCGAAGATATTGAACCGGAAGTTATTTCTTCGATCTATTTGGATGCCTGGTCGAAAGGCTTAAAAGGCATTACAATTTATCGTGACGGAAGTCGCTTTCCGATCCTGAGTATTAAAGGTGAAAAGACCGATTTTCAGGAATTTCGTGAAAAGCGTTTTGAAATGGAAGTCGGCAAAGATGAAGTGGTTGAGTTTACAGGCGATGAGATCATGGTACTCGAAGACGGAACACTTTCGACACCATTCCATTACTTCCGTAAGACAATGGGAGTTAAGGATTCAGCAGAGATAGAGGTGGTGTAGGATGTTAAATTACAGCAAAGAATTTCGTATTCGAGAAAAAAAGATCGAGAAAAAAGATCTGGAAAAACGTCCGCAGCAGCTGACCTTAAAACGTCCCGATGTAGTTGACGCCAAGGTCTATAAGATCAAAAGCCCTTTTGTAAAATTTAACGTGTATGTAACGCTTGGATATATTATAGAATACGGACGCAAGCGGCCGATCGAGATATTTATTAATTCTAAAGATCTGACCCATTCGGCGCAATATGCCGTATTGACACGTTTGATTTCTGCGATTTTCCGTCGTGCGGGCGATGCCCAGTTCATTCTTGAAGAGCTTCGCAGTATTTACGATCCCAATGGCGGTTATTTCAAAGAGGGTAAATATATTCACTCGTTTTATTCTGAAGTTGCCGATGTAATTGAAAAGTTCTTTCGCGATGAAGGAATACTCCATACTATGGAGCAAGGCGAGCAGATCAATTTACCGATCCAGACAAAATTACCGGGTGTTCATAATATCACCGATGACGAGAATGACCCCACCACCAACAATACCTTCAAGATTTGTCCCGAATGTAACAATCGGGCATTGAAATTTGAGAACGGTTGTGAATTCTGCGTGCAATGCGGATACACAAAGTGTGATAAGTAAAGACAAAAAATAAAAGAATAAAATAAAAAAAGGTTAAAGTAGGAAACCCCGAGATTTCGGGGTTCTTTTCTTTTGGGTGTTAAAAAGCATTGTTTAAATGCCTTTTTGTTCTATTATTGAATAAAATTATTTGGTCGTTTTTTTAGCCTAATCTTTTTTTATAGCTGAATAAATAACACGGAATATGATCGATACAAATGCGGTTATCGGGAAAACAATCCAGGCTGTGCCCCAGTAATGTCCAAGAAATCCAAACAACAAAAATATTAATGTTGCCAGAGGCCAAATAGCCGAAGAAAAGGCTCTTAATATCTTATCTTCATACTTCGTTTGATGATCGCCAATTTGCAACAAGCGATTATACCCATCTTTTATATTGCCAAAATAGGTGAAGAGAAAGGCTGCAACTCCGATAAGAAGGATCATGCCGACAAGATATTGCGATACTTCACCACCGGAATGATAAAGAGTACCGGGCATAATGATAAGCAAAGGGGCTAAAATACAAATGATGACGCCGGCAACAATACTCATAGTGTAAGTTCTGTGGAACTCATTCTTTTGATCTTCTATAGATCTTTTCAATGTTTCATTTAATTCAAATTTCTTATCGAAGAAAGTGAATTTTTCCAATTGCATGCCGGAATATATGAATAACCCGGTAGCTACGGCAATTATACTCAGCAAGACCGCAATACTCAATGCAATATTGGCACTCACAACATCCATAAGAATAAACACAGCAACACCGGCAAGACATAGAAAAACACCTATAGAGGTCAATAAACCATACTTACGTTTGCTTTTAAGCCAATCTTCAGCTTCCATTTTACTTACTTTATAAGATGGCTCTTGAACAGATGTTTGTCCGGGCAAATTAAGTTTCATTTCGGCGATCAGTTCATCAATATTGCCGAACCCGGAGATCACTTTTCCCAATGCTTCATTTTCCGAATGACCTTCGTTGACGTAAGCTTGATATTTATCTTCCATATTGACCAGCATATCTTCTTTTGCCCTGAGTACTTCATTTGTCTGGGGAAGATTTGTAAAAACATTATCGATGTAATTTTTGATCATATCCATTTATTACTCCTTTACGAATTGATTAATAACATCTTTGGTGAGCACCCACTCTTTACATTTCCCGTGATAGTAATTTTTACCCTCGGAGGTGATCCTGTAATATGTTCTTGATCTTCCCTGTGGACTTGTGCCTGAGAAAGATTCAATATAGCCTTGTTTCTGTAAACGGTTAAATGCAGAGTATAATGTTGTTTCTTTGATGATATAGCGCTCCCCGGAGATTGTTTTGATCTCTCGTGAAATGTCGTAACCGTAAGAGGGCTGCTCAAGTATTAAGCTGAGAATGATCAAGTCATTATACCCTCGGATCACGTCACTGCTAATCATGATATTCCTTTGTTTTTATACTACGACTATCATACTATGTCTGTCGTAGTATATTGTAGTGATGATTTATGTAAAAAAAAAAGACTTTTATAAAAAAATATTATTTTGCCAAATCTTTAGGGAGGAGGGTACAGTTTTTCTAAATTTCTAAAATTTTCTACTCCTGCCTTTTATCTTTTTACTTTATTATTTTATCTTTCGCCTTTCCTTTGTACTTTTTACACATGGAATTAGTACTATTTTTAATATCAGTTTTTCTCATCTCCTTCACAGGAGCCATGATGCCGGGTCCGGTGACGGCTGTTGTGATTGGGAATGCAAAAAGAACACCATGGGCGGGACTTGTAGTTGCAGCCGGTCACGCAGTTATAGAAGTCCCTCTTGTCATTTTTCTTGCTTTTTATGCTGCAAATTTTATGGAAAACCCCATCGTTTACGCGATTGTTGCCTTTGCGGGTGGTGCGATGTTAGTTTTTCTTGGTATAGATATGATCCGTTCATCAAGCAAAGAGACCAAAATAGAGGGGAAAGATCGTTCGGCATTTATCGGCGGGATCGTTACCAGTATCAATCCCTATTTTATTCTTTGGTGGGCTACAACCGGACTTGCATTGATCCTCCAGGCGAAAACGTTTGGTAATTGGGTGTTGATCTTTTTTATTATTACACATCTTTCGGTAGATTTTTTGTGGGATGGCATATTGGGCTGGCTGGCAAATAAGTCAGGTGTTTTTAATCACCCCGGTGCACGACGTATTCTTTATATTGTACTGGGTGTGTGTTTGATCCTTGTTGCGGGATATTTTATTGTCTCGGGGATACGGGAGATCTCTGTTTGAATATCGAATAAAGAACATTCGAACAATAGAACAATCCCTTCTACGCTACTCTGAAGTATCGGGGCGAAGTGCAGGCGAAGTAAATTATAAATAATGAATGCTGAAATATATTAAGCCACGCTATGGTTCTTGTGTAATTGGAGCATAGTTCTAATATGTGCGACCGCTTTGTGGTTTCAATATCTCATGGATAATGAATCGTGTTAAAGTCGAATTAATGATTGACTTTGAATAGAAATAATGTATATTAGTAAGTTTGTTTCTGTTCATTTGAAAAGGGTGTTTTCAAAAATTGGAAAACATAACATACATGGCTGCCCCTTGGGGACCACATATTTAACGCGCATTTTAAGGTGTGCGTTTTTTTTGTAATATTTTTTTTAATGGAGGTTAAATAAAGATGCAGAAGGTACTTCAACGGCTGGTAGAACTACAGGGGCTTGATACGAGATTAGATGAGCTTATTGAGAAATTGGGTGATCTCCCTGAAACCGTAAAAACACTAGAGATCCAGATCGAAAATGAAAAAGAACAGAACAGTATTCGCAAGACCAGTATCGAAGAAAATGAAATGCTGATTCGTAGTAATTCTGCTAAGGTCGAAGACCTCACACAAAAGATAACTAAATATAAAGAGCAATTGTTTTTGGTTACTACAAATCGTGAATATGATGCATTAACCGCAGAAATTGAATTTAATGAAACAGCCATTAAAGAAGCCGAAGATCAAACCCTCCAATCTCAGGAAGAAAATGAACGTTTAAGTAAGTCTCATGAAGATTCGGAAAAGAACGTTGAAGATATGAGCAATAAACTGGAAGAAGCCAAAGGGTCTTTAGCGGCAACGCAAAAAGAAACTGAAGCCGAAAAATCGGATCTTGAAAAAAAACGCGAGGCCCTAGTCAAGTTTGTACCACGCAATTATTACAGTGTCTATCAACGTGTCCGTAAGGCACGCAATGGTTTAGCTGTTGTTCCCCTTATACGTGACGCATGTAGCGGTTGTCATAACCGCGTTATCCCGCAGAAACGGGTTGACATTTATAAAAAGAATCAGGTAATTACTTGTGACTTTTGCGGACGGTTCTTATTTGCCTTTGAAGAAAAAGAAGAAAAAGAAGAAGAATAGCTTAAAGTTGGAGAGATGATCGCCTCGTTCCGGAATTCTGGGATTGGGGAGGAAAGTCCGAACTCCGCAGAGCAGGATGCCTTGTAACGCAAGGGGCCCGTGAGGGCCGGAAAGCGCAACAGAGAGTAGACGTCCTACGGCCCCGATACGTCGGGGACGAGGTCAAGGTGAAACGGTGAGGTAAGAGCTCACCAGTTCCGGTGGCAACATCGGAA
>CAYPTO010000052.1:0-2487 GCA_964413625.1 uncultured bacterium | reverse complement strand
TACCGATGGTAACACGGTAGCTAGGCAAGCCCCATCCGGAGCAACACAAATACGGAAGTAACACCTTGCTCGGGTCATGCTTCTGTGGTAGTGGCATCACTTGGTCGGTGACGACCCGGGTAGATAAATGATCGTCATCCGTTCACCTTTTGGCGGACGAGATAACAGAATTCGGCTTATGACCAACTTTAAGCTTATTAATATCGTAAGCAGATGAGAGAACACTATGAAGTGGATATATCCCGACATATCAGGGGACGATGTTCTCGAGTTCAGTGAACAATTTCACTTACCTTATCTTTATACATCTATCTTATTGAATCGAAAGATCCGTTCCAAAGATGCGTTAGATCAATATTTCAATAAAGATTTGTATTCGCTTTACGATCCCTTCCTGATGAAAGATATGAAGCTAACGGTAAATATTCTGATCAATGCCTGTAAAGAAAGAAAAAAAATCTTAATCTACGGCGATTATGATGTCGATGGCGTGACCTCGGCTTCCATACTTTATCTCTTCCTGAAAAGTATGAATGAATCAGTTTATTATTATATTCCCGAACGAGAAAAAGATGGTTACGGTGTTTCCCGTGGGGGTCTTGATCATGCCATAGAAATGGAGATTGATCTTATTATTACTTGCGATTGCGGTGTTACAGCTCATGAACAGGTTAATTATGCCAAAGAACATGGTATTGATATGATCATTACCGATCACCATGAACAGTCCGATTCGCTTCCGGAAGCACTTGCCATTTTGAATCCCAAACGTAAAGACAATTCTTATCCTTTCCGCGACCTGTGTGGTGCCGGTGTAGTCTATAAACTGGTTGAAGCTATTTGTAAAACTTTGTATGGATCCACCGAAAAGGCAGCAGCGTATCTGGATCTTGTCGCTATTGGAACCGCTGCCGATATTGTCCCGCTTGTGGATGAGAATCGTTGTTTGGTTCGTGAAGGGTTGGCCCATATTCGCCGACAAGAATGTCGTGTGGGAATTCTAGAGCTTTTCAATATCTGTAAGCTGGATTCTAAGAGTATTACCGTGATCAATATCGTTTTCGGTATTGCGCCACGTCTTAATGCCGTTGGCAGAATGGGATCCGCATCTCGTGCTATCACCTTATTGACTACGGAAGATCGTTCGATCGCGCGCCAATATAGCATGATCTTGCATCAGGAAAATGAGGAACGACAAAAGGTGGAGCGGAAGGTTACCGAAGAAGCACTTCAGCAAGTCAAAGACAAATATGGAGATAAATTGCCCAAAGCCATTGTCTTGTCCGGCGATTGGCACCCCGGTGTAATCGGTATTGTTTCTTCAAAGGTTAAAGATAATATTCACCGACCGGTTTTTCTCATTGCTTTGAAAGATGGATATGGCAAAGGTAGTGGAAGAAGTATTAGAGCGTTTGATCTTTATGACGCATTGTCGAATAGTTCCGAACATCTCAGTGGTTACGGTGGTCACCAAATGGCAGCCGGTTTGACCATTAAAGAAAAAAATATACCCGCTTTTGAAAAACAATTTATTGCTTATGCTAATGAGCATGTCAGTGATGAAATGCTGGAATCTGCGATCTATATTGATGCGAATATAGAAATTCAGGATATTAACGATAATCTCATGAAGTTTTTACATGATATGGAGCCTTTTGGCCCCGAAAATATGCGACCTAAGTTCAGTATTAAAAATGTCAGTGTTTTCAATACAACATTATTAAAGGACAAACACCTCAAATTTGCGATCAAGGGAGAAAACGGCTCAATTAACTGTATCGGCTGGAATATGCTGGAACAATATGAACTGGTGATGGATCCTGTACAGCGAGTGGATATGGTTTTTGTCCCGACGATAAATGAGTGGAATGGCGTCAAGCGTATTCAACTCGTGATTAAAGATATACGTCAACATATCTCATAAGTTTTCATTGATTGAACCGTAAAACTGTCTTATTTTTCTTTAATAACAATCCGAGGTAATAATGTTAACAAAAAACAAAGAAAATAAAAAACAGTCAAAAGTTTCTTTCTGGACAATAAGTGTTCTGATCCTGCTTGTCTTGTTCTCGGCATTTATGGCACCAAAAAAGCAGACCTACCAATACAATTATAAAGTTGGCGATATAACACGCATGGATATTATTGCGCCTTACGATTTTGACATATTAAAACAACAATCCGCAATTTTACGCGAACAGGCAGAAGCCATTAAAAAGGTAAACTTTGTTTTTAGTGTAGATGATAAGGTAGCGGGTGAACAACTTGATCGTACGGAATTATTTTTTCAAATGGCAAAAACTCTGGAGCAACGATACAATAAGTACCAATACTCGATACAAGTACGTAATCTTCAGCGTTACAGTACCGATGACTTTGCAAAATTGAATGAAACGGCAGGTACCGACAGCAATGCCTATTTTGCGATTGTTAATGCATTTAAAGAACAATATGATATTCATGTTGACGAATCTCCTTACACGGAAA
>CAYPTO010000051.1:0-7753 GCA_964413625.1 uncultured bacterium | reverse complement strand
GCTTTTAATATATAAAAAAGGGCGGCATATGCCGCCCACGTTTTACATCTAAAAATTCACGTGTCACGCTTTAATAATTTTCCACCCAAACCTCAAAGTATTTCTGAGCGTGCATACAAACAGGGCAGATTTCAGGTGCTTCGATATCTTCAACGATATGACCGCAGTTTTTGCAAATCCAAAAGACCTTACCATCTTTTTTAAAGACTTTATGTTCTTTAATGTTTTTAAGAAGTTTGCGATAGCGAGCTTCATGGCGTGCTTCCACCTCCGCAACACCGCGAAAAACATTTCCGATCTCCGGATAACCTTCCTCGTCCGCTATCTTTGCAAAAGCCGGATAAAGCTCTTCCCATTCTTCTTGCTCTCCATTGGCTGCATATTCGAGATTCTTGATCGTATCTGCAAGACCGACGGGATAACCTGCATTGATCTTAATGACTTCTTCATTCATGTCGTTTGCCAATAATTGTTTGTAAAAGAGCTTTGCATGTTCTTTTTCGTTTTCGGCAGTTTCAAGAAAAATATCTGCAATCTGAAGATACCCTTCTTTTTTGGCAGCTGAAGCATAATAGTTATAACGCATACGTGCCTGACTTTCACCGGCAAAGGATTTCATCAGGTTTTCGGCTGTTTTTGAATTTTTAAATTCCATATTTTACTCCTTATGCTTCCCAAAGTCCGTGAAGATTACACCACTCACGAACCTTGACGATATCTGTTTTTTTAACCGGAAATTTTGCTTCGGGCGCACCGTTTGGATCCAGTTCGGCTTTCAGGACCATATCCTTGGTGTGGACTTCAATAAATTTAATGTGATGATCATCGTCCATGGGGTGGGCCGTGTTTTCGCCAACCCGAACAACAACACCATCTTCAACATCTTCTACAAAGGGAACATGTTTTTCAACAGCTGAATCTTCAGTTTTGGCTTCCAGTTTTTGCATTTTTTGGTTACAGCAAACCAGAGCTGATGCACCTTCATTGGAAACTTCTATTACATTACCGCAAATAGGGCAATAATAGATCTCGCGTAATTTGGTCATAACTATCTCGCTTTTTGTTTGTTATTTTACCGGCGGGGTGAAAACCCGGGTAGATAATTCTTTGTCAAGCATCAATAATCCATCACCCCTGCCCTTAACAAGATTTAATTTGTCAAGGAGGCTCTGGAAAGTTGCTTCTTCTTCAACTTGCTCGTCAACATACCAGTTTAAAAAACTTTTCGCGGCATGATCATTAACCTCAATAGCAAGATCCATCAATTTGTTGATAAGATCGGTAACGATTTTTTCGTGAGCAAGACTTTCTTTAAACACCGCCATGGGTGAATCAAATTTTACAGGAGGCTGCTCAATGGCGTCCAGAACGACCCGACCCCCGCGTTCATTTAAATAATTAAAAAACTTCATAGCATGAAAATGTTCTTCCTGTGCTTGTACTACCATAAAATTTGCCATACCGGTTAAACCCTTATTTTCAAGGTATGACGCCATTGAAAGATATAGGTATTCCGAGTATAATTCCCGATTGATCTGGTAATTAATTTGATCTTCCAGCTTTTTATTTATCATTATTGGTTCTCCATTTGTTTGAAATAATATACAACAATTATTCATTTATACAAAATTTCCTTAGAAGAAAAGTAAAACCCCACAAATGACTGCAGGGTTTTGCGGAGAGAAAGGGATTCGAACCCCCGGTCCGCTTACGCGGACACCGCATTTCGAGTGCGGCGCATTCGACCAGACTCTGCCATCTCTCCGCGCATAATATAAAGAATTATTTTAAAACTACAATCATGATTTTTATCCTGTTAATATCTGGAATATGTCTCAAGGGGCGATAATATGCGAATATCCATTCTCCTCGTCTTATTCTATTACCAAGCCCCTCGTTCTGAAAGATACTGCCTTAACAAAATATTATCCACAGCCTGTTTAAAATACATCTTTCGCTTACATGTTTCCGATCTTGTTGTAAACGATTCAGTATAAATGATTTTAAAAGGAACGTATCCTTTTATTGATCTTACTTTCTTTTTATTATGAATTTTTAATCTTTTTTTTAGATTATGAGTATGACCAATATAGTGAAAATTGTTCTTAATACTTTTAAGAACATATACAAAATATTCTTCCATATCGCCCCCCCCCTCCCAGATATTCGTAGCGGAGAGAAAGGGATTCCCCCACAGGGGCCCCTTCGGGAGAACCCCCGGTCCGTTTATGCGGACACCACATTTCGAGTGCGGCGCATTTGACCAGACTCTGCCGCCTCTCCGTGAGTTATATATAAAAATATTGGCAAAGCACAATGAACGAAATTGGATTATTTGGGCATACGAAGGTGTGTTTCTTTGAAAAATTCATTTAACAAATTTAAAAGTAATGTGAAGCGAACAAGTTAGTGGTTTAGGTAGAATAGTGTATTCATCGAATATTATTGATTGCACATATCCCGGAAATGTTGCAAGACACCTATTTATTAACTTGTTGATTGGCACCTTTTTGCTTTTAGTGTTATTTCCTTTATTTCAATAAAAGCATCTGTAGCCATCTTAATAAAATAAATTTCCGATGCCATTGATCGGCTTATTGTTTGTGTGATATAATGAATAAAAAATGATAAAAAAAGTCGCCAAAAGAAAGAACAACTTTTTCACCAAGAAATCTCCACAAAAGTGTATTTGTTTATTTTTTAACAACTAAGGTTTTAAATATGATCTCAACATCCAACACAAAGGAGAAATTGCTCATATAATAATGAATAAAACGTTCATGTTCTTCGGGAGAGGGAAGAGCGGGCTTTTCACTACGCATGATACTGGTCATGCCCGGTTTATAATAGCGGCGACTACCCGGTGGAATGTTTTTGAGATCACCCACAATGGTCATGTTACCGTTCAGCAGTGAAAACAACATGGGGTACCAATATAGCCATGGCTGATTGCCGTTTTTCTTTCGTTTCCATATTTTACCCCCGGGGACATCATCTGAAAATAATATGGGCTGTGAGCCCGAGATCGCTTTTGAGGCATAAGCAAAAGGTGCAAACAGAATCAATCCTATCAATGCCAACAAAATATCAAAGAATCTTTTGGCAAATCGCCAAACAGGTTTAAGTATTGTATATTCCATTTCAATAACAGGAATATCATCAAGACTTTGAATAACGGCTTTCCCAAAGATTATTTTTTCCTTTTCCGGAATGATCTTAATGCTAATGGGAAAATGTGCAAGTTCGGCTATCATAGAAATGATCTCACCCAAGGTAAACACGTCCGAAGAAAAGATCACATGATCAATTTGACGTGTTTTAATAAGCTGAGAAAGGTCATGTGTACTTCCAATGGTTTTGGGGTGAGATAAATCTTTATCGGAAAAGCCAACAAAAAGATAACCGAGTTCAGGATGTTTTCCCAGGGTTGCGGCAATACGCAAGCCCTCTTCGCCGGCACCCACCACCAATGTCCTGCGAGCTGTTTCAGAATGTTCCTGAAAGTATTTTGACCTTTGTCGTGTTGTAATAATTCGCCAAAGCGGTAAAAGGATAAGCATTAAAGCAAAGGATATTAGAAAAATAAATCTTGATTGTGCAAACCTCAAAATAAAGAAAGTAAAAAAGCCATTTAAAATAAAACCGGGAAAAAGGTTTACGGCAGATCTGACAAAATCAAAATATTTTGATGGTTTATAAGAACCACCAATGCCCAAGAACAACAAATAAACAAGAGCATACGCGGCAAGAATAGGCAAAAAATGGATAAATTCTTCACTGAAATGATGCGGAAAGCGAAAGAATAGCGTTATCACTAAAGCACCCGAAATTAAAACAGCATCCAGCAGGGGCAACCGAATGGCGTGAAAAACTTTCCCTAAGAAACTTATGGTTAGGTGCGCAACGATCCCTATACGAAAAAATAAAGTGGTGATAAAAGAATAAAGCGAAGAGAAATGCTTTCGAAAAAAAATATCCATTGCTTTATAAAATGCAAGCAAGCTGTCAAAAGGAGCCGATTTTGAACTTTCACCCTTGTGATGAATAATAGTTGTATCTGCCAGGTAATAGATCAAACTTTCTTTGAGTTGGACGCGGCGGCAAAGATCAAGGTCTTCGCCATACATAAAGAAATCCTCATCAAAACCCTTAAGTTCGCGGATCAATTCACCACGACAAAACATAAAGGAACCACTAACAGCATCTACGGCATAACTTTTGTCGGGATCCAAATAAGTAAGATTGTATTTCCCAAAAAATTTGCTTTTGGGAAACAAGGAACTTAATCCGAGTAATTTTGGCAAGGCAATTGAAGGAGAGGGAAAGGAACGTCTGCACGCTAATTGCAGGGAACCATCCGAGTTCAATATCTTTGGTCCGGCAATGCCCACTTTTTTATTATTTTCCATGAACTCAAAAAAAACACTCAGAGTATTTTCTTCGATCAAGGTATCGGGATTTAAAAAAAGGATGTATTTACCCCGTGAACGTTTAAGCGCCTGATTGTTTGCTTTACCAAAGCCCCGGTTTATATCATTGCCGATAAAATTAACATTCGGGAATTCGCGCTGTACCATTTCTCCGCTACCATCAATAGAATTATTATCAACAACAAAAAGCTCAGTATTTAAACCGAGCGATGCTTTTTGAACGGAATGAATACAGTGCTGTAAAAAAGTTTTTACATTATAAGAAACAATAATGATCGAAATATCAGGATTTGGCATCTTTTTTTGGTGAGGTTTTTATTTTTCCGAAGAGATTCCAAAAAACAAGTCGCCAGACCATCCAGACAGCTTCATAAATAATGTTTTTGGACATTTTAGATTGGCCGACTGTCCGGTCAATAAAAACAATAGAATGTTCGTGGCATTTAAATCCGGCTTTCCATGCGCGAAAATTCATTTCGATCTGAAAAGAATAACCGCGGGATTGTACGGCATCAAGATCTATAGCCTCAAGGACTCTTCGGTTCCAGCATTTAAATCCGGCTGTTCCATCTTTAATGGGTAAACCCGTGACGATTTGAATATATACATTTGCGCCTTTGCTGAGCACGAGGCGTCGTAACGGCCAATTGACGACATTAATACCAGAAATATAACGCGAACCAACTACCCAATCATGTTTCTCGGCTTCTTCAAAAAGCGGGATCAGATCTTTGGGGTTATGTGAAAAATCCGCATCCATTTGGGCAATATAATCGTATCCGTTTTCCAATCCGTATTTAAATCCCATGATATAAGCGGTTCCCAGGCCGAGTTTGCCTTCCCGCTCAATAAGCAAAAGATTAGAGTTGTCTTTTTGAAAGGATTTAAGAATTTTCCCCGTTCCATCAGGTGAATTATCGTCAATAAATAAAATATCCAAACCTTCAATTTTAAGGGATTGTAGCTTACTGACCAATTTGCTGATATTGGGTTTTTCATTATACGTAGGGATGATAACAAGTCTTTTCATGGTAGGCTCAATTTATTTATTATTTTTATCAATTCCGAATGGGTAAACCACAGTTTTAATGGTTTGGCCCATTCGTAATGTATTGATCGCATCGTTAATATGTTCCAGGTCAAATCGTTCTGTGATCATATTTTCCAAAGATATTTTTCCATCTTCAAGAAGATGAATGATCTCAGGGATCTTCCGGCGAGGTGCACCTGCAGCCCCAATAAGGGAAATTTCATTTCCGATTATACGGGGAATAAGAAAAGGCAAAGCATTATCCGTTAGTCCACATAGAACCAAACGGCCGCCTTTTTTTAAAGCGTTCATAGATTGCAAAAGCGTTCTGGGTGCACCAATGGTCTCGATAACGATATCGGGTTTTTCACTTACCGTATCGATCACGGCTTTTTCACAGATATCAACTTTATTAGAATTCAATATATGATCAGCACCAAGTTTTTTAGCTTCCTCAAGTTTCCAGTCAAAAATATCCACCATTGTTACTTGAGCATCGCGAAGCTTGGCCATTTGTAAAATACTTAAACCAAAACCACCACTTCCAAAAATTACAACTTTTTCACCGGCACGAATATTAATACGGTCAAAAACCACATGATATGCACCGACCAACACGTTGGAGATTAGGCTTCCGTCTTCAAAACTATATTCATAAGGAAGGCGATAGGGGTGGAAATCAGGAACGACAATGTACTCGGCAAATCCACCGTTAATATCGATACCGATCCTTTTTATATTTTCACAATAGGTTTCATTCCACGATTTACATGCAAGGCAGGTATTACACGTAATTGTCGCAGGCAAAATAACCCGATCACCTGCTTTAAATTTTTTGACTTCAGAACCGATTTCTTCAATGATGCCGGCAATCTCATGGCCAAGAATTACGGGTGGTTTCATGTTTGGTGCCAAACCCTGATCAATAAACTGCATGTCAGTGTGGCAGATAGAACATGTTATGATCTTAATCCTTACATCATAAGCTCCAACCGTGGGCATGGCGACATCTTGAATGGACAAAGGCTCATATGAGTGATTAAAAACGGCAGCGCGCATGATTTCCTTTCATTATATAGCTTGTAAATATAAGTTTTTTTCATATGAGAACAAAGAGAATGCCCGATAATATATTCAAGTACAAACGAGCGCGAATAAATCTGTTTTTATAAGCAAAGATGTTTTATATATTCTATTTAAGTATAAAAAATAAACAGCTTGTCATCTAATTGTTTGAAAGAAAAAGGATAATAGGTGTTATGGAAAAAGTAAAAATACTCATTGCGGAAGATAATAGGATCAGCTATGAATATCTAAGAGA
Organism: uncultured bacterium; assembly: GCA_964413625.1. Classification (GTDB taxonomy): domain Bacteria; phylum Fidelibacterota; class Fidelibacteria; order Fidelibacterales; family Fidelibacteraceae; genus M50B103. The sequence goes on along the minus strand of CAYPTO010000051.1, from coordinate 972 downwards.
AATACTTAAGAATGAAGGAACCGATATTCTTCTTGCAAAAAATGGCACAGAAGCCGTAAAAATATGTGAAGAAAACACAGACCTTGATCTTGTTTTTATGGATATTAAAATGCCGGAAATGGATGGCGGGGAAGCTACAAGAAAAATCAAATCCATGCGTCCGGAATTGCCGATAATAGCCCAGACGGCCTATGCTCTAAATGATGAAAGAGAAGCGATCTTGAAAAAAGGATTTGATGCTTATTTGGCAAAACCAATTCAACGCAAAGAAATACAGGCCATTCTTGATAAATTTCTTCACTAGGGCATCTTTTTTTCATTGGAACATTAATAAGTACTTTCGTTAAAGAAAAAACGGAAGACTTTTATGAAATTTCGAAATACGAATAAAGCAGAAATATTTTTTAAAGTACTCATAATTCTTATATTATTTATTTTCATAAAAGGAGAAACTATGCCTACAAATAAATTAAGCACACTAAGCAAAGAAGAAAAACGTGTAATAATTGAAAAGGGCACCGAAGCTCCTTTTAGCGGGGATCTTTTGGAAGAAAAACGCGAAGGTACCTTTACCTGCCGTCAATGTGGGGTAGCGCTATATTATTCTACTGATAAATTTGACTCCGGCTGCGGATGGCCAAGTTTTGATGATGAAATTAAGGGTGCAATATTGCATATTCCCGATGCAGATGGGCGGAGAACAGAGATCATTTGTGCCAATTGTAAAGCGCACCTGGGGCATGTATTTTTTGGAGAAAAATTTACCGTGAAAGATACCCGCCATTGTGTGAATTCCATATCTATGGATTTTATACCGGAAAAACCGGAGCTTGAAAAAAAAGCGGTTTTTGCCGGCGGTTGTTTTTGGGGTGTTGAATATTTCATGCAAAAGATAAAAGGCGTAAAAAGTGTTGTATCCGGCTATACCGGCGGGCGTACCGAAGACCCCTCTTATCAGGATGTTTCTTATAA
>CAYPTO010000050.1:0-7829 GCA_964413625.1 uncultured bacterium | reverse complement strand
AACCATTCCACTCAAACCGTCAATTGCCGGATTCATAGTAAAATCGGTGTCTGATGTAAGGGAGCCGGGAGTTCGAATCATTTGCACTCCGGAGGCTGTGGCAACCCAAATATTTCCCGTAATAGGATCCAAGTCAATTGAGTATACATCATTTGATATTAATCCATCAGAAGTAGTGATCAATGCCCAAACTCCGGAGTTTTGATCATAAACGGTTATCCCGCCGGTTGTTCGGGGTATATCTGATTGACGCGCCTCATTTGCAATCCAAAGCCGACCATATGTATCAAATACCATCTCCCTAGCAAGAATTTGCAGCTTGTTCTCGGATTCAGCTACGGAAAATTTTTGGATGTCGCCATTCGGCTTGATTTTCAGTAAGGGTTGTGCATCCAGGGTATGTACATTTAATGCCCAAATATTATTGTAACGATCTTCGGCCAAGCCTCTCATTTTTAAATAATATGAGCTCCCGCCAAGTTCTTGTGTCCCCTCAACAATACCGTCGCTTGTATCGTATACGGTATACCGGGTAAGATCATTCAGATCAATTCGCTGCAAAGCACCCGGACCTTTGGCTTCAGGGGTTTGTCCGGCAATGGGAAGGGCGGTTATATCGGTAATTGAACAAAAAAGCTCTCCGTTTGATGCAACCATGGCGTCATAAACTGCGGTTTGTCCGCCGATTTGAAAAGAAATATTCAATGTGTCAGCGGAATATCTATACAATTGTCTTTTACCGTGCAAAGCTTCTTTATAGGGTGAAAACACAAGATTGTGCCAACTTTTTTTATCTAGAATGGAAATGCCGTCTAAACCACAAACCGCTACTTTTTGATCATCAGTTATGGCAAGAGAGTTTGATTTCATGTATAAAAGCGTATTGGGAATAAATCGTTCCGTTCCGGCACCGTTTGCTAAAATGCGTAATATACCTTTGTTTTCTTCAGATACCCAAAGAGTATCACCTTGAAAAGAAAAACCACTTAGATCATTGTCGGACGTATATATGCTTTCACCTGTTAGGGCATTGAATATAATATGTTGTGTTGCGTAATAAAAACTATCTTTTTCTTGGTAAAATGTGAGACTTGCTTCATTGATTTCATGAATTTTATTTTCAGTGCCATTATAATAAGTGTATAGATCATTATCTTCATCAACCATGAAAAGACTATCGCCAAACGAGCCCAAGCATTGTAAGATTGAATTACTGTCAAGTGCAACAGTGCTCCAAGCGCTTTCGGGTTTAAGATTGGCATTATACAACCATGCTTTTTTCAGTCCTTTATCAGTTGCAATAAATATACTGTCGCCAACAATTTGAATATCATAAATGGCTTTGGGATTTCCCGGAAATTGATTGTAGGAGTCCTGAAATACATATTGATTATTGTGTTTAACAAAATGTGCGATCTTTGGAGAAAAATCATTCATATAAACGACTAAAACATGACCGTTATTCCCGGCAAATGAACACGCATTTGAAAAACCAAAGTCAAAATAATTACTATTCCCATTCATAGAACGATAACTGATTCCATCTACTCCGGAAGCATAGGAATACCATTCGCTTCCATCGCTATTCACATAATAGCGAAGGATATCAATATGTTTCAAATGGTCCGTATTGCTTTCGGTACTAAAAATTTCATTTTTTGTATCAAAAACAACGATGCCGCCATGTGACGCAGCGCGAAGTGTGCTACCGGAAACATGGAGATCTTTAAGGGTTAATTGTGACCCATAAGAAACCCAGTCACCCACCACCGCATAAAGCATTCCCGCACACAAAAGCATGAAAATTACCAAAGGGCGTAAGATTCTCATTTCCCGGCTACCTTTATAACGATCCCGTCTTCAGAAGGATATCTTGATTTAAGCTCAGATAATGCATTTTTGGCTTCATTGTATGTTTCATAAGCGCCAACACGAACAATATATAAATATCCGGATGTGATCTCTCGCGTATTAATCTCTACGGGATAACCTCGATTTTCAAAATAATTTCGTTTTTTATCTGCATTGTTTTTAACAGAAAATGCACCAACCTGAATTCTGAAATTAACTTTTTTTTCTGATTTAGATATGATCTCTTCTTTTATTGCACCGGCAACAGGATTGGATTTTGAGACCAGGGGAACGCGGGTGGTATCAAGTGTTACTTTTTCAATAATTGGTTCTTTTTTGATGGCCACGGGATGATAATCTGCTAGAATACTGGATTTCCCTTTATTGATCTTTCCGGGCGATTCGACTATGTTTTTTTGTGCACGTGATAAAACCATACGATAATAGCTGTCGTTTCTGATGGGATCATATTCTTCTACTGCACGCCTGAGGTAGCGCAAGCCGCTGTCGTAACCCTTGTTTACAAAAGCATAATCCGCCAACATCACAGAAAGATAGGCTTTCATGGCGGGGGATTTTGTATTGTTTAAATACTGTTCTGCTTTTTCTGTGGTAACTTCCCCATCGGGTTCAAGGATTAAATTAAAAACTTTTGCAGCTTCTGCCTGTGCATTCTGTGTAGAAAATGCAGCAATTGAATCTCTGCCATAACCCGCCAAGATCCCAAGTATATTTTCTGCAGAAAGTATATTTACCGTTCCAACAAGAAAAAGTATGGGCACAATAAGATAAGGTTTTGTAAATCTTTTCATCATAGACCAAACACCTTTATCCTTTATTTGTTTCACTGTTTTTTATTTCTGTGGCCAAAATTTCCGTGGTCGAATATCCCGGGATTCTGGGGAAGACCAACACTTGCCCTCCTCGCGCTTCAACTTCGCGCGCACCCACAATGTTCTCAAATTGATAATCGCCGCCCTTTATTAGAACATCCGGTTCCAAATAATTTATGATCTTCTGTGGAGTATCTTCACTATATATTACGACGGCATCAATATACCCTGTCGCCAAAAGCTTCTTGGCGCGAATTGCCTCCGGATTAACCGGCCTGTCCGGTCCTTTAAGTTTTCTAAGGCTTGAATCGCTATTAAGACCCAAAACACACAGACCTCCTTGGTTCCTGACAAAAGCCAAAAGCGCCTCATGCCCGGGATGAAGAATATCAAAACAGCCGTTCGTAAAAACCAGCTTGTCTCCGGTCTTTTTGTGCTTCTTAACAAGCTCTTTTAGTGTTGCCCAGTCTTTAGTCGTATATAGATCTTTCATGTCCCTAAATGTACAAATTTTTAATAAATGAAACTATGAAAAATTTATTCTTGGCTTCTTGGTTTAACTTCATCCATAAGACAGATTGGGCAACTTAATTGCATACCTTGTAAACAATAATGATCGCGAATATTCAAAACTCCCTGCGAGATCAGCCAGTTTCTTTGTCGTTTGTCTTTTTCACTTATGCCATGTTGATCGTGAAATCGTTTAACGACCCCATAGGCTTGCGGGATTATACAATTTTCAATCTCTTTTCTTATTGTGGAATAAATGGGTTCTTTGTCTCCTTTGTCTTTACGCATCGCTTCCATTAGGCTTAAGACTGTGTTCATTAGCATTTCTTTCTGAATACCTACACCCGGAGAATTAACGTCTTGTAATTTAAACAGTGTAATATACAGATCGTTTATCGTTCCTTTTTGATAACATGTTTCATAAAGAATATCAGCAAGAGATGAACGATAGTACATCGTCATTAATTTTCCGAGCCAGGCTACTCGTCTCTCGGGAAAATGGGCTGGTCGCGTGCGGGAGTATGTCCAGCGAATATCATTCTTATCTGTATTTTGGGGAGAAAATCCGGCTAATTCGTTCAGCATAGGTATAATGTCCTGTCTATCTAGGAGTCCGTTACAATAAGCGGCCCATGGGAAGCGGATAAAAAGTTTTATCATGTTTTCTTCATTATATCTATAGCCGCACGCCTTAAATAGTCCCCAGTATAACATTACGTCACCGGGAAAGCGTAATCGATTATCATAAAAATAGCGGACTTTTTTATTTACGCGATCCCATCCTTGTTTTTGCAACAACGTGAAATACATTTCCTTGTCGGGAGTAAAAATACGGCATATACCCGGCGGTTCAATATTAAATATCTCTTCCAATGATATTTGGCACGTAGGTAAATGCCTCCCATTCTCACAACGTACATCTGTAGAGTTGTCGGTTTGGTGAAAAATTACATGTAATATGCATTGATTATATGCCGGATCAAGATGGTGTTTGTGGGCATACCAATCGGAAGTCCTGTGATGTAATTCTATATCTCCGTTTAGCAATTTTTCGTCCAGCATGATACTGGCATCTAAAAAATCCGGGCCATCGCTATGGTTGTGTCGCCCCGGGCTTAAAATTCTTATCGTTCTCCCTTTTGAATCACGGCGTGTTTGTTTCCAAAGCAAATTTTTCCATGCGTGTTGAAGCCGTAACTCGGAAACATAAACGGACCGCGGCTCAAATAATTCCAAATACGGCATAAATGATGTACTGTAGAGCGTTCCCATAATCATAATTTAACATTAATTAAGCATTCATTATAGTGAGATTTTTAAGCTGTGATCCTAGTCACAAATAATGACATAAAAGAAGTAACTCAGACTGAATATTATTAGAAAGTAGGTTTTGAATAATTTGCTTAATTAATAAATTCTTCTAATTTGTCTCTGTCCAGAATACACACTCGTTTTCCTTTGGCACAAATGATCTTGTTTTTATCAAGTTCTCTTAATGCTCTTGTCAGAGCGGGGCGTGTTACACCGAACAAATCCGCTAATTTATCCTGAGAATATGGAAGATTAATGGTGTTTAATAATTTGTTCTTTGTACGCTTCAATAAATAATCGGCTATTTTGCCTTTAATGGGCTGAAGTGTTAAAAATTTAATCTTGTTTGACAAAAACTGTGTTTTTCTTGAGACAATATTCAAAAAATTGTTTTGTACGACGGGGTTTAATTGCAATAATTTGGTAAACGAGGATTTTATTATAAAAATACATTCGGTTTCTTTGTTTGCAATAATATCTACCGGATAATAATTATCGGGACCAAACAAAAACGCCGGAGCCAGTAATTGACGACCCTCGATATCCTCTATTTTTACGACTTTGCCTGTGTAGTTTGTCATTTCGCCTCTGACACTTCCTTTTAGCATGATAAACTGCCCCGCTACCAAATCCCCGTCCAGTGCGATTACATCATTCTTGTTGTAAGTGGTTCTTTTATAAGACACGTCTTGGAGTATGGTGCAAATTTCACGAAAATCAACATCCTTAAACAGAATATTTTGAGATAATTGTTCACATATTGTCATAAAAGTATTCTCCCGTAACATTTGTTACTGAATAATATATGATATTCTTGCTAAACTGACATCGGAAATAAAAAAAACAGGCAATGCAGAAAATCTGCAACAATCATTGGAGAATATTATGAGTATGTTTTGTTTTCAGTGTCAAGAGACAGCAAGAGGTAGCGGATGTACAGTAGCGGGAGTTTGCGGAAAAACCCCGGATGTCTCAAATCTTCAGGATCTTTTAATTTATGTTACAAAAGGGGTATCTGTTCTTGCCAATCTGGGAAGAAAAGAAAATCTGATCATAGCAAAGGCCGACAAATTTGTTTTCGAATCTTTGTTCACAACCATTACCAACGCTAATTTTGATCGAACAAAAATCTTATCTAAAATATATGAAGGTTTTAGAATTCGTGATTTTGTCCGCGGCGAACTTAATGAAAATGGCATTTTTCTTCCGAATGATTTGCCCGAAAGCACAAGCTGGAAGGCGAATGATGATGAAACACTATTGGCTTATAGTGAGCTTGTTGGTGTTTTGCAAGAAAGTAACGAAGATATTCGTTCTTTAAAAGAATTATTGATCTATGGGCTTAAGGGAATGGCCGCTTATGCGGAACATGCCTATACTCTTGGTTATAAAAACGACGAAATATTTTCTTTTATGCATCGGGGGCTTACTGCTACTGAAGATAAAACACTTGGTGTTGACGAACTGGTGGCAATCGTTCTTGAGTGTGGCAAATTTGGTGTTGATGTCATGGCACTTCTTGATCAGGCAAATACGGAAAGTTATGGCAATCCGGAAATTACATCCGTAAATATCGGCGTACGGAATAATCCTGCGATTCTTATTAGCGGACATGACCTTAAAGATATGGAAGAGCTTTTGAAACAAACAGACGGCACCGGAGTGGATGTTTATACTCATGGTGAAATGTTACCGGCAAACTATTATCCGGCTTTCAAAAATTATGACCATTTTGTGGGCAATTATGGTAATGCCTGGTGGAAACAAAAGCAAGAGTTCGAAAGCTTTAATGGTCCGGTTTTGTTCACAACAAATTGTATAGTTCCTCCAAAATCATCTTATATGGACAGAATTTATACAACCGGCTCATCCGGTTTTGAGGGTTGTGTTCATATCGCCGATCGCCAAAACGGCAACGCAAAGGATTTTTCTGTGATCATCGAACATGCAAAACACTGTGCTTCTCCAATTGAAATAGAAAGCGGTGAAATCGTAGGCGGCTTTGCTCACAATCAGGTCATTGCCCTAGCCGACAAGATTGTTGATGCCGTTAAATCGGGAGCTATTAGAAAATTTATTGTCATGGCGGGATGTGATGGACGTATGAAAAGCCGCAATTACTACACCGAATTTGCCAATAAGCTCTCTAAAGATACCGTTATTCTTACAGCCGGTTGCGCAAAATACCGTTACAACAAATTACCCCTGGGTGATATTAACGGAATTCCCCGAGTCTTGGATGCAGGACAGTGTAACGACTCCTACTCTCTGGCGGTTATAGCACTAAAATTAAAAGAGGTCTTTGAGCTCAACGACATCAATGAACTGCCCATCGCATACAATATTGCATGGTATGAACAAAAAGCCGTCATCGTATTGCTGGCCCTGCTTTCCCTGGGTGTTAAGAACATTCACCTCGGTCCTACGCTACCGGCTTTCTTTTCACCCAATGTTGTGAATATATTGGTTGAAAACTTCGGTATCTCTGGCATTGGTACAGTAGATGAAGACATTGCAAAATTGCTGGATTAGTTTTATAAGAGAACGCAGAACACACTGTACAAAATTAGTAAATGAAAGAAGCTCCCAATAAATTGGGGGCTTTTTTTAATTAGCAACCAATAATTGGTACCACGCGTGAAGCGAAAGAAGAATTTGTACATGAGGCTTTAAAACACCGAAAACCCTTTCGGCACTTATGTGACGACTACGGTATTAGTCCTAAAACAGGATACAAATGGATGGACAGATTTTATGAGTATGGGTGGAATGGGTTTCAGGAAAATAATCGAAAGCCAAATAAAAGCCCCGATCGTTTAAGTGAAGACCTTGTATGTGATATTATAAACATAAAGGGAAATCATTTAACTTGGGGCACCAAAAAGATTTTAGAATTATACAAAAAACGTTATCCGGGTGATTCACTATCATTAAGCAGTATTAATCGTATATTTAAACGAGCCGGTTTGGTTAAACCGAAACGAAGACAATATCAATGATCAATAAAATGGAAGTAAAAGCTCCCTGTGATCTTTGGACCATAAATTTCAAGGACTGATGAAAAACAAGTAATAATAAACGTTTTGAGCCGTTAACACTTCGAGATGATTTTAGTCGTTATCTTTTATTGCCCAAAACAATGCCGGAAAATACGGAAGGTGTTAAAAAAGCTTTAATAATGGCATTTAAATGCTATGGAATGCCAAAAGTTATTCATAGCGATAATGGCTCTCCATTTGGGGCTCGTTTTAATATTTCGGGACTCAGTCAGCTATCTGTCCGGTTAATATCTCAGGATATTAATATTCATTTTTCACGTCCCGA
>CAYPTO010000049.1:0-8099 GCA_964413625.1 uncultured bacterium | reverse complement strand
CGCTGGAAGATCTTTTGTATTATGTGCCACGCGCTTATCTTGATCGCTCTTCGGTCAAACCTATTGGACAGCTGATCGTTGGCGAGGAATGTACGGTTATCGGAGAGGTTCGTCGTATCCAATTGATTCCTGCTCGGAAACATAAGATCCTTAAGGTTGAAATTGCTGACTTTTCAGGTTTCCTTACCTTGAATTGGTTCCATGGCACGGAGTGGATACAAAAAACTTTTCAGGTCGGTGATATAGTGTCGGTCTTTGGGAAGGTTGAATTTTTTCGTGGCAATACTATGACGCATCCGGATTTTGATCTCATTGAAGCAACGAAGAGTTCGATTAATACCGGCATGGTTATCCCGGTATATCCCCTAACTCAAGATCTAAGAAAAGCAGGATTTTCATCGCGTTCATTTCGTAAATTATTTGATACGATTCTTGATAAATTAGATCCGGCTCTTCCCGATCCACTGCCTAGAGCATTAATTGAAAAACATAGTATAATGCCCTTTATCACTGCTATTAAAGAATTACATTTTCCCAGCTCTGAAGAGAATTTAACGCTTGCAAGAACACGATTTAAGTATCAAGAATCAATTATGTTGCAAATGATAATGGCTATTAAAAAACAAAAAAATCGCAAAGTAGCCAATCATAGTAAATGTAAAAAAGCAGGGGAGATTCTTAGGGAGTTGTATGAGCATTTGCCATTTGAACCGACCGATGCTCAAAAGAGAGTATTAAAAGAAATATATGCCGATATGAAAAGTGAATCGCCAATGAATCGCTTGTTGCAGGGTGATGTGGGATCCGGGAAAACACTTGTGGCGGCTATGGCTGCAGCTATAGTTACGGCCAATGGTTATCAAACTGCAATTATGGCACCGACAGAAATATTGGCATCTCAACATTATGAAAGCTTTAAAAATGAGTTTGATCGATTGGGGGTAAGTTCTTGTTTACTTACCGGTAAAACCGGCAAGAAGAAACGCGAAAATCTTTTAGCAAAAATCCAACAGGGTGATATACCTATCGTTATTGGGACACATGCCTTGATCCAAAATGATGTGGAATTCAAACATCTTGGTTTGGTAATTATTGATGAACAGCATCGTTTTGGAGTGGGGCAACGAGGTGCACTTATTAAAAAAGGACCACCGCCACACACCTTGGCTATGACGGCTACGCCTATTCCCAGGACCTTGAGTATGACGATTTATGGCGATATGGATGTTTCTGTAATTGATGAAATGCCCAAAGGACGCATTCCGGTAAAAACTAAACTTGTACAACCTGAGCGCTTACCCAGTATTTATAAATTTTTTGAAGATGAAATGTCTGAAAGACGTCAGATATATGTTGTCTATCCCTTGATAGCTGAATCTGAAAAGATGGATCTACAAGCAGCCGAGAAAGGCTATGAAGAATTATCGGAACGTTTTAGTAAGTATAAAATTGCTCTGCTTCATGGCAAAATAAAAAAAGACGAAAAAAATGAGATCATGCAAGCTTTTATGCAAAATGAGATCAATTTATTGGTGTCAACCACAGTAATAGAAGTCGGTGTTAATAATCCCAATGCCTCAGTAATGCTTATTGAAAATGCGGAGCGCTTTGGACTGAGTCAGTTGCACCAACTTCGGGGTCGGGTGGGTCGTGGTTCTCAAGCGTCTTGGTGTATCCTTGTTCAAAGAAATTATGCCCCGGATTCAACCGAACGACTCCAAATTCTTGAAAAAACAAACGATGGTTTTAAAATATCAGAAGAGGATCTGAAGCAACGAGGTCAAGGTGATCTTTTTGGTACACGTCAACATGGATTGCCCGATTTGAAATTTCTGAATTTATATAGTGATCGTCCAATTATGGAAGAAGCAAAAAAAGATGCGACAGATATAATTGTTAATGATAATCATCTATTGTTACCGGCGCACGCTGAATTTAAATGTTATTTTTTAGCGCATTATGCCGATAAACTGGATTATGCGGGAATAGGGTAGAGAGAAATGAGCAGTAAACAATGAAGAGAATAACTTTTCAACAATTTAAAGTTCGCGGGTTTTCGCGAAGAAGACCAACCATCCGGCCTACGTACAAAGTGCAGCCGGAGCTACTCCCATCCTTCGCCCAAGAAAAAGTTATGGACGGCGCAACGATGTTGTTGGTCTACGATTCGCAGGAAATTATCGACTCATCGACCTATCAGCATATCGACTATCGACCCATCAACATATTGCCCGATTTATTTTCCGGAACACAATTGTATGTCAAAGCATATACAGCCTTAGTTTTAGCTTAGGTTTTTATTGTTATACTTCACAATTAGAATTAAATTAATCTTTTGAAATATTAATTGGAGGAAAAGATGACTGATACGAACATGAACGGACAATTATTTATGGGTTTAGTCTATAGTTTAACCCAGTCGGCTTTTATTAGTTTGGGTAAATTGCCTGATCCTATGACGGGTAATATTGACCGAAATCTTCCGCAGGCATCACAGACCATTGACCTGCTTGCCGCATTACAGGAAAAGACCAAAGGTAATTTAGATGAAGAAGAAGATAAATTTCTCAGCAGAACTATTTCAGATCTTCGTTTGAATTATGTTGATGAGCTTAATAAACCTCTGGAAAAAAAAGAAGAGAAAAAAGAAGAGAAAAAAGAGGTGAAAAAAGAAAAAGAAAAGAAGAAAAATCAAAAGAAAACACCAGCTGAAAAAAAACCGGAAACTACCGAATAAATTTTGAAAAAAGGATTATAATGTTAATTGACAAGTTCAAAAAAGCAAATAAATTAAAATTAGGCTTTGGACTGGCAAGTTTGCTGATCTCATTTATTGTTTATATGCTGACTGTAGCGCCCACTGTGTCGTTTTGGGATTGTGGTGAGTTTATTGCATGCGCTGCAACGATGTCCGTACCTCACCCGCCCGGGGCACCTCTATTTTTACTTTTTTCCCGGATATTCACAATGATTCCCTTTAGCACAGATATTGCTTATCGGACAAATCTCATATCCGTAATTTCTTCAGCAGCAACAATTATTATACTTTATTATAGTATTATCCTTCTTATCCAACGGTTCCGTGGGGAATTAGATACATTCAAAGACCAATTTATTGTATATTTCTCAGCCTTCCTTGGAGCAATGGCTTTTGCGTTTTCCGATAGTCAGTGGTTTAATGCTGTAGAAACCGAGGTTTATGCTTTTAGTACACTTTTGACCGCATTGACAGTTTGGCTTGTATTAAAATGGGATGCGGAAGATATAAAAGGCAGACATGGTGAAAAATATTTATTGTTTTTGTTCTATGCATTGGGTATTGCGGTTGGTATTCACTTGCTGAATATTCTTGCCATACCGTTTATTGTGTTGATCATCTATTTTCGGTATTCAAAATTTGAGATTAAAAGTTTCTTAGGCGTGACTGCACTTGCCGGTGTGTTATATTTGATCATTCATAAGGGCATTATTGATGGAACACCTGAGATTGCTCGTGCTGTCAATATCAATCCTGCGGCTGTTTCTTTCCCTTTGGCACTCCTGGTATTGGCTGCAATTTTCATCTCCCTTTTCTTCATTTTCGGTAAAGCGTTAAAATCTAAACCGATAGCAGCGAAATGGAGTCGCTTGATCGTGGTTGGGTTGATCCTTATTACTGTTGGGTATTCAAGTTATGAGATAATTTTTATTCGTTCTTTGAAAAATCCCGGTATTGATGAAAATGACCCTGAATCTGTCTCAGCAGCTGTTTCTTATTTGCATCGTGAACAATACGGAGCGCATTCATGGAGTCGTGAAGATGCCATGGCTCAAAATAAAACGAATGTTCAATATAAAAATTCTTTTGATTTCTTTTGGCGTTATCAGTTCAAACGTATGTACATACGCTATTTCAATTGGCAATATATGGGTCGCGCCGAAGGTGGTGGTGTCGGTTGGTCCGGTGCGGGTGTAAATATAAGGCAACTATGGGCCTTGCCGTTCCTTCTGGGAATGATAGGTGCCTTTTTCCATTTTTCAAAGGATTGGAGGCGGGCTTTCCCGATATTGGTTTTGTTCCTTATGACAGGGTTAGCGATTGTTTTATATGTGAACAATCCTGATCCGCAGCCTCGAGAGCGTGACTATTCCTATGTGGGGAGTTTCTTTACTTTTGCCTTTTGGATTGGTATCGGAGCCTTGGCGGTTTTCGATACTATTGACAAATTGATAAAAAAGAAAAAATTAAGACAATATCTTATAGCAACGGCTTCTGTTTTACTTCTTCTTGCCCTTCCTGTGAATCTATTGTTCGCAAATTTTGAATCACATAATCGAACAGGAAATTATGTGGCGTCTGATTATGCTTATAATCTCCTTAATTCCTGTGAGAAAGATGCAATTTTATTTACAAATGGCGATAATGATACTTTCCCTCTTTGGTATATGCAAGAAGTGGAAAAATTCAGAAAAGATGTTAAGATCGTCAATCTTAGTTTGTTAAACACACCTTGGTACATTAAACAATTGAAAAATACTGATCCTAAAATTTCTCTCCGTTGGAGTGATGCTCAGATCGAGACGATTCGTCCAATTCCCTGGAAGACCCAGGAGGTTAGCATTGCCGGTTTAACGACATCGATCAAACCAACCTATGGAGGGCAATATCTCCGTGTACAGGATCTCATGATCCTTGAATTGATCAAAGTGATTAATTGGGAAAGCCCAATTTATTTTGCTGTTACCGTTTCAACTTCTGCAAGACTCGGACTTGATGATTATCTTTCAATGGAAGGTCAAGTCATGCGTTTGTATCCTTACAAAGTAGCTAAGATCGATGAAAACAAGATCTTTGAGAACTTTACCTCCAATTACAAATTCAGGAATTTGAATAATCCCAATGTCTATTTTAGTTCGAATACACAACGCCTGATGCAAAATTATCGTACGGCCGTACTTCAGTCGGCGATGAAATTCATTGAAAACGGAGAAAAAGAAAAAGCAGCAGAAATTCTTAAAGCCATAAATGAAAAAATACCTGAAGAAATCATTCCACAATACCATCCTCAGTTAACTCTTCAAACCGGTCGTTTATATTTTCAGCTTGGAGATACCACTGAATACATGAAACGTATTGATGATGTATTAGGCAAAGAAAATCTTGATGAGCAAACACTTATGTTGATCGCGCAAGAGCTTGTCTATACTGTGAAAAACTATACAAAAGCCGAACAGATCCTGTTGCCGCTTTATCGACAAGATCCCTATAATAATTGGGTGGCAGGTACATTGGTTCGACTTTACAGAGAGACGGGTAAATATGGCCAGGCACTGAATATTTTAGGTTCCTGGCTAAAGATAGCTCCAAATGATTATCAAGCACAAGCGTTGAAAACTCAGATCGAAGCATTGGCAAATGAATGATATATGAGTGCCGGGAAAAGCCGGATATTCTGGTGAAAGAAAAAGTAGCTTTAGTTTTACTAAGCTACAATAGCCGGACATATCTTGAACGCTTTTTGCCATTTGTATTGAAAACGGATTATTCGGATTATCGTTTGATTATTGTGGATAATGCTTCTACAGATGATACCTTGGAATTTCTGCAAAAAGAGTATCCGCAAATTGATATTTTACATATAGATGTAAACCATGGTTTCACAAATGGTTTCGTAGAGTCGTTGGCTTGTATCAAAGCTAAGTACTATGCTTTATTGACTTCAGATGTTGAAGTATCATCGCAATGGTTGACACCATTGGTTGAGGCTATGGATAAAGATGAAAAACTTGGTGCATGTCAACCGAAGATCAAGGCATATAAAGAAAGAGATTCTTTTGAGTATGCAGGCGCCTCAGGTGGCTTTATGGATACCTTTGGTTACATGTTTTGCCGAGGCAGGATATTTGATTATGTGGAAAAAGATAAAGGGCAGTACGATGATCCTATTGATGTCTTTTGGGCAAGCGGTGCTGTCTTTTTGCTTCGTTCGGAAGTTTATCACCGGATTGGAGGTTTTGATAATGATTACTTTGCTCATATGGAAGAAATCGATCTCTGCTGGCGTATCCAAAGAGCCGGTTATGGCATCAAAGCGATACCAAAGTCCGAAGTCTATCATGTTGGCGGATCTGTAATATTATATGGCAGCACGGAAAAGACCTATTACAATTACCGGAACAATTTGCTTATGCTGACCAAACATTTGCCGTATGGCCGACTTATTTGGATGATCCCTTGGCGATTATTTCTTGATCTTGTTTCGGGATTCCAGGCATTGATATCCGGACGAGCAAAGGAAACGGGTGCAATACTTAAAGCACACGCACATTTCTGGGGCTCATTGGGCAAATATTTAAGAAAAAGAAAAAAGATATACTCGCAAGTACCCTACAGAGAATTAAAGGGAATCTATTCACGGTCCATTGTATGGCAGTTCTTTGTTCGCAGGAAAAAAACATATTCAGATCTGCCGGGCAGACTGAGTAAAGGAGAATAGATATGAAAGTGGTTATTTTCGCTGGTGGAAAAGGAAGTCGTATCTCTGAAGAATCAATTCTACGGCCTAAACCCATGATCGAAATAGGCGGGAAGCCAATATTGTGGCATATTATGAAACATTATGCCTCATATGGCCATAATGATTTTGTTATTTGCCTGGGCTATAAAGGTGAATTGATAAAAGAATATTTTTTAAATTACTTTGCGTTGCATTCAGATATGACAATCGATCTAAAAGACAATCAGGTTAAGGTCAGCGACAGTTCCTGCGAAGAATTTAAAATATCTCTTATTGATACCGGTTTGGAAACTATGACGGCGGGACGATTGAATCGCGTAAAAAAATATTTGAATGATGAAACATTTTTGCTGACTTATGGTGATGGTGTGTCCGATGTGAATGTTGATGAACTTATTGAATTTCATAAAAGCAAGAAGTCCCTCGTCACCATGACCGGAGTCCAGCCACAAAGTCGTTTTGGGATTTTGGACATAGATAAGAACGACATGGTTCGCACTTTCCAAGAAAAGCCAAAAACTGAAAATGTCTGGATAAATGGCGGCTTTTTTGTTATAGAACCGGGTGTTTTTGACTATTTACACGATAACGCTGACGATGTTATGTGGGAACGTCAACCACTTGAAGATATTTGTGCCAAGAACCAGTTGGCTGTTTACAAGCATCATGGTTTCTGGAAATGCATGGATACTCTTCGTGACAAGATAGAACTTAATGAGCTTTGGGAAAATAATCCAAAATGGAAAAATTGGAAATGATAAACGAATTACAATCATTTTATAAAGACAAAAGCGTCCTATTAACCGGCCATACGGGTTTTAAAGGTTCTTGGATGCTTGTTTTACTTGAAGAGTTAGGTGCTAAAGTAACGGGCTATGCTCTTGATCCGATGCATCAGAATGATCTGTTTTATGCCATAAATGGTGACGATCTGTGTGATTCCCATATTGCCGATATAAGGGATAGAAACGCAGTTCATCAAGTTGTTGAAGAGTCTCAGCCTGACATAATATTTCATTTTGCCGCTCAAGCCTTAGTTCGTGAATCCTATAAAACGCCAGTTAATACTTTTGATACGAATATCATGGGAACTGTTCATGTGCTTGAAGCAATGCGTATCCTGACTAAGCCTTGCGCAGGGGTTATGATCACAACCGATAAAGTCTATGAAAATATGGAATGGGAATTCCATTATAAAGAAAACGACCGACTTGGTGGCTTTGACCCCTACAGCTCCAGTAAAGCCGGGGCTGAAATAGCGATCGCTTCATATCAAAAAGCGTTTTTTAATCCCAAAGATATCAATGAACATAAGAAATCCGTTGCTAGCGCACGGGGCGGGAATGTGATCGGTGGGGGAGATTGGGCGGATAACCGTATTATACCTGATTTGGTTAGGGCTTTGCAAAAGAACGAGCCCTTACATGTTAGAAATCCCAAAGCTATTCGTCCCTGGCAGCATGTGCTTGAATTGCTTTACGCTTATCTTGTGCTTGGCTATAAATTACATCAGGATCCTGTAACGTTTCAGGGCGCCTATAATTTTGGTCCGGAAAAAGGCGATGAAATGACCGTTGAAGAATTGGTGGATACCGCAATTCG
>CAYPTO010000048.1:0-8114 GCA_964413625.1 uncultured bacterium | reverse complement strand
GTTTCATATTATCGCGACTTTTACTCTTGAAATGTTCCCTATATTGAGGAAAGTCCCTTGTTTGGAGATCGATCTTCTCATTGGGATTTAATACTTTGGTGTTGCACAGAGGACACGTTTCATGATAATCCGCAAGTTTAACACCGCAATGTACACAATATGACATAATTTACCTCAATTACTTCTAATGCTAACTTTTGCTCCCATCTCAACTAAGCGACGAAACACATGTTTTTCAACAAGTGGGTTTTTATTGATCCGCCCAAAATTGACATGAATATGATCTTTGAATCCCACAACGCCGCACCCTGTAAGGCAATGATAAGTCGGTCCCAACAATACGCCCATATCTCTAACATGTTCTTCCACTTCTTTTGGCAAATGAATTGCTCCAAGATTAGAAATAGCACCCGAAAATTGTGCATGTCCTTGAGTATTGGAAAGGTAGCGTATTATAAAGTCCTTGATCATGATTGGGGCATATTTAATGAGTTTGTTTTGCACAAGAGCACAGTTGTCCTGCACCATTGTCAGTAAAAATTCACGTGTATTATGTTTTACCATAAAGGGCTTGAGAAAAGCGATAATATCTTCAAATTTTTCAATATGTTTCGGATCAAATCGGGGGACTAAAAAGAGTGAGAAATTGCGCATTGAAGGAATAGGATATAGGTTACGCATATTGACGGGTATTTCCATTCCGATAGAGCGATGTTTTCTTGGGTCCTTTACTTGATCATGCTGAATAAGGATTAATGCTTCAACATAAAGAGCTACAAGCAATTCGGTTATTGTGCACCCATAGCTTTTAGAGATTTTTTTAAGGTCTTCCATAGGGATAGTTCCGATAATAACCTTATATTTTCCCAACGGTAGTTTATGGTCTTTCATTTGAAATACCGCATCGGTATTAAATAGATTTCGTTGTCGGGGTGAATTATCCAAATTATTTTTTTCGATCTCTAATACTTTCAAGAAAGCATCTTCATATTCCTCGGGATGGGGTTCTTCGTGAATATCCATGATTCCCTCGGGCACAGAATCCAGTTTGCCTTTGATAATCAGATAGTGAGTGATCAAAGTTTTTAAGAATTCCATGGCACCGCCGCCATCCGTCAGCATATGTGAGAATTCAGCCGATAGTTTATTTTTATATATCCTTATAAGATATTGGAATCCATTATTATAAATTGGATATAAACGCTCACAGGGTTGCGGTGTATCCGGCCATATAATGGAAGGGTTGTCGTTTTGCTCAAAATAATGCCAAAAAATACCGGTACGCAAATAGACATTGAAATAGGGGAAGCGAGGCTTAATAATATCAAGTGTTTCCTGCACAATATCGACATCAATATCTTCTTCCAATTCTGCCCAGATTCGAAAAATATTAGTGGTTTCTGGTGATTCTAAGGCCGGATATATCGTTGCCGAAGTATCCAGTCTGAACCAATATTTGCTGTCTTGATGTTTTTTGTTCATGTCCCTTGTTCGCTATATAAAACTCTTAATGATACAATGAATTTACATTAAATTGAAGTAATTTTTTTAACTATGGAATGAAAAGGATTACATCTCCAGAACAAATGATAAGTCTTTGGATAATTCTTCTTCCCGGGATTCTGCTTCCTCTTCAATATCGGACTGAATGAACCCAAGTCGCTTAACCAGACGAATAGACGGTATGTTTTCCGGAGCAATAAGTGCAATGAAGCGGTTTTTACCAAGATCATATTTAAGATAATTTATCAGGGTTGAAAGTGCTTCAGTTGCGTATCCTTTTCCTTGATATTTTGATGATAATGTATATCCCAGTTTTACCTCATTCTGTTTATCGGGTAAGAAGTAAATACCGATATCTCCGATAATTTTTCGGGAATATTTGTGAATAATTGCCAATTGCGTCCATGTGTCAGGGACATTTAATGAAGGATTTACCCGATACTGAATAAAATCTTTTGCGTCTTGAAGTTTTTCAGGTATCCATCCTTGAAATCGGTTGGCATTGAGGTCTGAACGATATTCAAAGAAATCGATTGCATCCTGTAATACCAAAGGTCTCAATATTAGTCGATCGGTAACAAGATCAAACATAAGGTCAACTCCTTATTTAATTCTTATAATATTTTACAATAAATTTTTGGTACAACCAGACTTTTCCTTAAAAAATGAAATTATTTATGTTTCATGGCGAGGGAATTCATATATTTCATTATGAAAACGATCCCAACATCAGAATTGACAAAAGCAGTTATGAAACAAGCTGTTTCATTAAAAAAGAAAAAATACCGAAATATTGAATCAGCCATTTTGATAGAGGGCCTTTTACCTCTTGAGGAAGCGGTTCGAAGCAATTATGTTATCCAAGAAGTTTACTATAATCCTTTCTTGCTTCAAAAACCGGGTGTGTGTGAGATGCTTTTGGGCATCCGGGAAAAAGACAACTGTGACTGTTTTGAGGTATCGGGCTCGGAGCTAAAGCAGATATCTACGGAGATCAATCCCCAGGGGATCGTAGCTGTTGCAAAGCAGCGCGCGTATCAGCTTGAAGATCTGAAAGGGAACTTGCTTGTTTTAGACCAACTTCAGGATCCGGGCAATGTCGGGACCTTATTTCGGATCGCTCATTGGTTCGGGCTCGGAGGGCTTGTACTAATTAAAGGAACGGTAGATGTACATAACCCCAAAGTAATTCGTTCCACTATGGGCTCCTTCTTCCATTTACCATTTATTTATGTCGATGAATTACCGGAATCACTCACAGCTGATCGTACGCTTCTTTTAAGCAAGGCACATAGCGAGATCCATATTCAGGATATTGACCCGAAAGCACTTAGCCCATTTCTCTTGGTCATTGGCAATGAAGCCCGTGGTATTGATCCCGGTTTCGATGAATTCCCGCACCTGGATCTAACTCTTCCCGCTTTGGGCGGAGCTGAATCGCTGAATGCCGCGGTTGCGGCAGCAGCTATTTTAAGCAAGCTTCTTTATTGATTATGAAATACTATTCATACATAAGTCTATTGTGTGTTTTTCTGGGTTTTGCCTTTGCACAGACAAACTATACCCTTATTAATCCTACATATCTTGGAAATGAAAAACACAATTATTACGGTACTCAGGCACCCGCTAAATTAGATGTAATTTGGAAGACGGAATTGGGCGAGGGGCTTACAAAGGTGGGCGATAAAGCACGATACTGGAAAGGCAGCGGGTGGACGGGTCAGCCTTTGCTGGTAGAAGAAGATGGTAAATTATATTTGATCCAGGGCTCTCTGGATCATCATCTTAAAAAAATTGATGCTTCAAACGGTAATATCATTTGGGAATATGAATTCCCCGATGCGATAAAGGGAACGGGCACACTGTGGGAATCCTCAACAGGCCGGCTGATGATCATCCAGGGAAGTCGCCGCGGTCCAAAATATAGTACGTGGTCAAAGAATTTATATCCGCTTAGAGCGGTCTCATATAAAAATGGTGAGGAGATTTGGCGTTATCATCTTCAGCGGGGTGTATCATATTCTGTTGATGTGGATGGAACGCCGCTGATCATAAAAGACACACTTTATCTTGGACTAGAAAATGGATATTTTGTCGTCTTTGATCCTGAACCTGCCGCCGCTGAAAGCTATGAACAATATCTACGCCCACGAACACTTGAAAAACATCCTTTATTTCATCAAGATGATAAAAATACTCATGGGCAGAATCTTATAACGGAATCTTCACCGGCAAAATTAGGTAATCATATCTATGTCGTTTCAGGAGCCGGACATGTTTATGGATATAATTTAATTTCAAGAAAAATTGATTGGGATTTTTATATCGGAGCGGATATGGACGGCAGTGCAACGATCACTTACGACAATTGTATTTTGGTCAGTGTTGAGAAACAATATATCGAAGGCCGGGGCGGTGTGTTTAAGCTTGATCCCTCAAAACCTGCGGACAGCTCATGTGTGCTTTGGTATTTCCCCACCGGAAATGATACAAAGGCAAACGCAAGCTGGGATGGTGGCGTGATCGGTACGGCAACGGTAAATGATCTTTCCAAATCAGAGAATACGCCTTATTTAGCTGGAATTTCTGCTATAGATGGGTATTTGTATCTTGTGAAGCATGATCAAATTGATACTGCTATGACATGGGGACCAAACTTAAAATATCGTTTCCCAAAACCAAAATTATTTGCAAGCCGCTGGATAGGACAAAGCATTTCAACACCGCTATTTATTGAAGATCGCATTATTGCCGCCAGTTACAGCGGTATTTCTTTATTCGAGATCGATGATGAACAAAAGCTGCGTCGTCTGGAACGACGTTATATCGGTGGAGTTGAATCGACTCCTTTTGTTTACAATAAACGTATCTATGTCGGTTCGCGAGACGGATATCTTTATTGTCTTGGTGAATAGGGATTAGATTAAGATCTTAAACTCATTTTCCACGTTTAAACTATTTTAAGGGAATAAAAAAAGAATGGTAAACGACTATTCTCAATATGATTCATTATTTAGGAATTGATTTACAGCGGTTTATCATCCCACATATATTTTACCGGATTGATGGATTCCCCATCTTTTTGGATCTCATAATGCAGGTGGGGACCCGTTGACCGTCCGGTACTGCCTACTTCGCCAATAAGTTGCCCGCGTTCAACAATATCACCTTTGGATACCTTTATCTTGTTCATATGAGCATAAAAAGAGACATAACCGTCACCATGATCAATTTTTACAAGATTTCCATATCCGCCATATGAATAAGCGGCATAAATCACTTTACCTTTTCCGGATGCATGCACCGGGGTTCCGCGATTTGCTGCAAGATCTATCCCGGAGTGATACTTTCTTTTTTGGGTAAAAGGATCAACTCGGTAACCGTAATTGGAACTGATAAAATAACTTTTTGCATCCAAGGGGGTAATAGCCGGCATATATTCGAGTTTTGTTTTATACTTTTGGATATCGGCGTATAGACTTTTATAATTTTCGAGTTCGACTGCCACTTTTGTACTCAAGAACTCTATGTCCGCATTTAATTCTTCAACAACATTACCGCTTGCTTCCGGATTTGCCATCTGGACACGACCCCCAACGCCGAGGTTTTCGATATTTAGATCATGCTGAGGAAGATCGGCGTATAAACGGATCGTATTGTTCAATTCAACCATAGAATCCAAATAGGCTTCAACGCTTGTTAATTCGCCTTGTAATGTTTCAACAGTTTTTAAAAGGGTCTTGTTCTTAATGGTATTTGATGAAAAATAATCTGAAGACAAAAAACGATAACCAAAATAAGTGGAGCCAATAACAATACTTACCAAGAAAAAACCCGCTAAAACCAATAAAAATATGATAGCATTACGCGAAAACGAGATTTCTCTCGATTTCCTACCGGTGAGATAGATAAGAACATGTTGGCTTCCCTTACTCATCAATATATTATAATGAGGTTTGCTGTTCTATGCAAGTGTATTATGATTAAGAGTAAAAAAAATAGAATTGCGAAAATAGTAATTGATGAAGAATAAAAATATATTTTTTTTATTCATGGTTCACACGAAGAAACAGGGCAATGCCTTGTTAATCTATTAACCTTATACTAATTCCTACGCTCATTTCTTGTATTTTACACTGAATTGAGGTAAACTACCCTCATGATTACAGATATTATACTAGCGGGTTTGGGACTGATACTATCTGCGTTTTTCAGCGGATCGGAAATTGCTGTTATAACGGCCCATCCTTTGCAGTTACAAAAATGGGTATCCGAAAAAAGGACATTTTCACTATCTGCTTTGAATATGTATTCAGAACGCCAGCATTATCTTACAATGATTCTTGTCGGGAACACATTAGCCAATGTGCTCACTACAACCTTTGCGACACTCTTTTTAACCAAGTACATCGGATTTAATTGGTGGCAAGTAATCTTGGTTATATCAGGTACTATTCTGTTATTTGGTGAAGTGTTGCCAAAATCTCTTATTCGCCACCGTCCAAATTCCTACTTGCTGTTTGCCAGTGCTGCAATTAAGATCCCGGGTATTATTCTTCATCCCTTTGCCAAACTTTTTGAGAAGATGATCTCAGGCTTGCTGAAGTTATTCAAAAGCGATGCCGAACCAATGAATATCATAATTCGCCGTGAAGAAATAGAACAAAGTATTTTTGATAGCTACGAGCAAGGTGTCCTAAATGAAGAAAAAAGAAAATATATTGATAATGTTTTTGATTTTTCTGAAACAACTGCTGCTGAGATCATCACACCACGAACGGATATTGTGGCATTATCTGAAGATACGACCGTTGCTAAATTAAAGAAGGTCTTTGTTCAATCCGGATTTTCAAAGATCATTATTTATCGGGATAATATTGATCATATTATCGGATATATATCTTTGCGGGATATTTTAAATGGCAGAAAGGATATCCGGTCAATTATCCGTCCGATAAAATTTTATCCCGAAAGCAAAAGTATAATTGAACTCCTAAAAGAATTTCAGGATACTAAGACCAGTATCGCAATCATTGTGGATGAATTCGGTGTGTCGTCCGGATTAATAACAATGGAAGATATTGTCGAAGAGATATTTGGTGAATTTGATGATGAATTTGATGAAAGCATTCAAGATGTAAAACGGCACCCCAATGGTGAACTATCAATGAGCGGTCGTACCGAAATAGATTATTTAAATGATGAATATCAATTGAACTTACCTGAAGGTGAATATGAAACCATTGCCGGTTTTTTATTGGACCATCTTGATCATTTCCCAAGTAGCGGAGAAATCCTGCTTATCAAGCAATGGGAATTTACTATTCTTCGCTCTACCCCAAAAAGTATAGATTATCTTAAGCTGAAGCAATTACCCACGAGCTAATATGAAAAAACTTGATCAATACATGCTAAAGCAATATTTGCGCTCATTTTTATTTATTATGCTGACCTTTATATGTATTTTTCTTTTGGTTGATCTTGTGCAAAAGATCGCTCAGTTTTTAGATAATAAACTCACTTTTGCAGAGGTAATTCATTATTACTGGTTGATGACTCCATGGATGCTACATTGGTGTTTTCCGGTATCCGCACTATTGGCTGTGGTTTTCTTTTTTGGACAAACAAATAAGTTCAATGAACTTACCGCCCTCAAAGTCGGGGGGCTTAGTCTTTATCGATTGGCATTACCTTTTCTGATATTCGGTATATTTTTAAGTGTGGTTTCTTTTTTCTTTGAAGATATTATCGTTGTGCCTGCCCAGCAGGAAGTGACTGAATTTATGCAGAATAATATGAAGCTTACGGCGAAAAGCAATGAACAAAAGATTTATCGCCAAGTCTATTTTCAATTGCCCGACCATCAAATATTTACTATCCGTCGGTATAATATAACAAATGGACGTGGAAGGATTGCAGGCTTACATCGAGTTATCGATGGGAAGATCACGGAAAGAATAGATGCCCAACAAGTTTTCTGGCTGGATGAACAAGAGCAGTGGATGTTACTAAAAGTCCAGCATCGTGTTTTTGAATCAGATAAAGAAAAATTTACGAAATTAGACACCCTTATTTTAAATCTAAGTGTAAGCCCCAGGGAATTGCGGCAAAAAAGCGCTAGTCCTGAAAACATGACATTCAGTCAGTTAAGTGGTTTTATAGATCGTTCCAAACAATTGGGCATGGAGACCATGCGTTGGGAGACCAATCTTTATTTTCGAACAGCCATGAATTTTGCTTCTTTTATAGTTATTTTAATTGGAATACCGCTTGTTACATTTCAACGTAAATCCGGTGGTTATGGAGGTGGTGTAGCGGCCAGCCTGATGTTGCTATTTAGCTTTTATGTGCTTCTTACGTTTGGTAAGGTTATTGGGATCGCCGGAGTTGCACCACCCTTCTGGGCTGTATGGACGCCCAATATTATTTTTATGTTTATTGGTGTAACAATGATGGCGTTGGTAAAGAAATAAACAGTAAACGGTGAACGGTGAACGGTGAACGGTGAACGATGAACGATGAACGATGAACGATGAACGATGAACGATGAAAAGTATGAACTTCCCTGAATAGTGTTGACAAGATTTACTTACTATTCATTGCTTTTGAAG
>CAYPTO010000047.1:0-8132 GCA_964413625.1 uncultured bacterium | reverse complement strand
ATACGTTCTTCGCTGTTCACGCATAATCCTTCCTTTCTTTTACTTCTTTCTAATTCAGGGCTTAACTGCGTGTCCACAAAAATATAAGAACTCCAAGCCCCGAACTCCTATACTCAATTGTCCTTTGTCAATTACCTTATTTTTGCCTTTTCACTTTTGCTTTTTTTCTGTATATTTTTTCAGTACTAATCAGAAACATTAAAAAAACAGGAGAAAACCATGAATATTGGTACACTTGCAGGTAAAGTATGGAAAAAATTAAATAAAGACGGCGCAATGACAGCAAGCGCATTGGCTAAAGCACTAGATATAAAAAATAACGATCTCATGATGGCTTTGGGTTGGTTACTTCGTGAAGATAAACTTGAAGTAACAAAAGCAGGTAAAAGCACAAAATACTCGCTTAAGTAAAACTATATCCCTAAGGGGAAAGCAAAAATTATCATGCTTTTATTATCTTAGCTGTGTAAGTTAAGACATGGAAACACTTGCTCAAAAAAAAATGCGCGCGGCCAAGATTATTTCGGAACTTGAACGGATGTATCCCGAGGTTCGCTGTGAACTAAACCACGAAGATGCCTATCAATTACTGGTTGCCACGATCTTGTCAGCTCAATGTACGGATAAGCGTGTCAATATGCTCACACCGGCTCTTTTCGATCGCTACCCTACTGTTATAGATATGGCTCAGGCAGATCGTGATGATCTGATCATTTACATTCGTTCAACCGGATTTTTTAACAATAAATCTACCAATATTCTTGCCTGTTGCAAAGATATCGTAGAGAGATTTAAAGGAGAAGTACCCGGTACTCTTGAAGAACTAACCTCTTTAGCCGGCGTGGGTAGAAAAACCGCTAATGTTATCCTGAATCATATTTTTCACGTTCCTGCCATCGTAGTGGATACGCATGTGGGACGAATTTCCCGTCATCTTGGACTTACCCGGGAAAAAGATCCTACCAAAGTGGAATTTGCCTTGATGAAGATACTACCCAAAGAAACCTGGATCCAATGGAACCATCAGCTTATTAAACATGGCCGAACTGTTTGTATTGCGCGCAGACCACAATGCAAACTGTGCCAACTAAAAGCACTGTGCCCCGGTTCTTATAACAATTGATAATTGACAATTGATCTCTTACGCTTAAGCACGACCTTCGTCCCGAAAGATTGGGGCTTCCATCCTTCGCCTAAGCGGCGTAGCAGGCCTACGGAGGACAAGCAAAGGAAAATGGATTATTTATTTAAACATATTAAATCTAAAAGAATCTTTATATTATTGTTGATATTTTCTTTTCTTTTTGCCATGCCTAATCAACAGCTCACATTGGATAATATCCATGTTTATTATGCTGAAAACGATGCAAAGATCGCTGAGATATCCGCAAGGATCGTAAATGAACAACAACAAAGATTAAGTCGGCAATATCAATTGGATATTCGACCATTACATATATATATCGCCGATAATTCTAATACTTATAAACAATATTCGGGATCCTCATCTCCTGTTTGGAGTATGGGGCTTGCCTCGGATAACCACATGTTGGTTAAAAGTCCTTCTTTCAGCCGTCAAACCCTTCGGGGTTTTCAACATACCTTGCTCCATGAAACCGTTCATCTTACCGTTGAAGGTATACCGCTTCCTGTATGGTTCAATGAGGGCTTTGCTCAATATGAAGCCGGCCAATTTGATCTACATAAACGCATTCTTGTAAGTCGGGCAGTCTGGCGAGATGATTTGATGTCACTTAACAAGATTGAATATCTCATTCAAATGAATCAGTCCCAGGCCGAGATCGCGTACGCACAAAGTGTGGCTATGTTCGATTATCTGAACGAATATTTTGGTGTTGGGCTTGTGGGCAAATGTCTGTTTTATGCAAAAAAATATCAGAATTTCGAGAAAGGGTTTAAAAATGCTTTTTTAATGAGTCCTGAAAAATTCGAGAAACTTTGGCAGAATAATGTAAAAAAACGATATCGTTTCTATTTGCTTTTGGACCTAAATAAGCTCATTTGGATCATTGCTCTCCTTATTCTGATCCTCGGATTTATCTTAAGCAAAACACGACGAAGAAAAATGCTAAAAGAGTGGGAAAACTCAGAGTGTGAAAATGAGGAAACAGACCTGTAATTCTCTTTCTTCTGTTATTTTCGTTATTATTATAGTAGTTTTAAAGCAATTCTGCAGATGTACTGTTTGAATTAAAAATCATGTAAGGGTGTTATGAATAAATTGATCCTGTCTTTCTTAATAATTGTTGTTATCGTGACATCGATAATGATGTTGACCGGATCGGAAATAGTAAAAAATAACCAAGTTTACGATCGTGACAATTCGGGAACATACAACGATGGTTTTTGCAATCCTAAAGAGAATGAAGTAAGTGATATAAATTTTAACAGCTATATACTGACTGTCATTGAAGAATATGAGCGTGATGGCAGCTATCCTTATTCCTGGGTAAACAACTATAAGGGCGTTAGCAGAGATTTGTATTATAACGGGACAAAGATCGCAAATGCAAATCCGGATAGTTCGCACAGTACTTTTTGCTGTGGTTTGACTTTTGAGGTATATTTTCGCACGATCATGAAATATTATAAAGATCACGGATATCCGGAAAATATAAATAATATGAGAGCCGAAGATTTCAATCATTTTATTTCCCTCTGGTTCGTACAAGAAACTAAAGGCGATGGTCCCGGTATTGCGCTTGAAACATATGGACTGGGAGACAAGATCTCGAATATGAGCGATGTTCAAAAAGGCGATTTTGTCCAGATCTGGCGGACCAGCGGTTCAGGTCATTCCGTTATTTTTATTAACTGGATCATTAGCGACGAAGGTGATACGACGGGAATGAAATATTGGTCCACACAACCCGGCACAAACGGCGCAAATTACAACACAGAATACTTTGACGGTTTCGGAGGAAAAGTTGATAAAGCACATACCCACTACAGTCGCGCCAAAAGCCCCAAAGATTTTATTCGCTTTTAGTCAGGGCATATTCTAACTGTAATCTAGAGTTGTATATTATTACGGGAACAAGTTGCTAAATAAAACGACTCATATTCATCCGTAGAAGGAGTCTTAATTGCGAAACATGACAAGGATGTCAGCTACCTTTATTGCTTTCTTACTGGCTATTTCACTGCCTTTGACGGCAGCACTTCCCACTCAAATGTCAAATTTTGCATCTCCCGCCTACTGGGGAATGGCCCATTCCGGAGGTGCTGTCACCGATGTATCTAATGCCTATTGGATAAATCCCGCCTTAAATCCCTATAACACACCCTGGTCCGTTAACATCAATGAAGCCTTCTTACCCGGTACGGGCATTTTTATTTCCGAATTATCCGGACATTATCGTTTCCGTAAAAATCATGTAGTTACCACAGGATTGAATTTTGAAAATTACGGTACATTTGATCAACGCGATATTGAAGGCACATTGGAAGGCGAATTCACAGCCGCACAATATCAATATTTCCTTGGATACGGCTACCGTGTGTCAGAACATTTTTCCGCCGGCGCACAATTCGTCATTCAAAGTGATCGTATCAACGTCTCTAGAGAAACCGCCACTTATTTGCGATACGGATTTGCCTATACTTTTGGCAAACGCGATAATGTACTTGCTTTCAGCGGGACAACAAATGGCATGAATAATACCTGGCGAGCTTCATTTTCCCATGAACTGGAATATCTTCCATTGCGTTTGAATATTGATTTTCGCTGGCATGGCGACGACTGGAACCCAACATCATTTTATGATACAGAAAGTAATGAATTTAGCTTTGATACCGCCGCACGCTATTTTGCCGAAAAATTAACATTTGGCTTTTACATTAGGGCCGGTGAAGATCTTCATATCATGTCCGGTATAGACCTGGCACGCATTAACCTTGCAGGGAATATATTTGGACTGGATACCATTCTCAGTGGAATCTCATTGGGCGGAAAATATAAGATCAATCAACTTGAGATCAGTCTCGGATTTTATCACTATGCCAATTTTACCACGATGACGGCATTGGGAATATCTTATTCGGGAAAATAATCACTTTTTAAATTATATCGTCGTTCTGAACAATGTCAACTGAACAACGTTATTCTGAAACAAGTTCAGGATGATAGAAATTTGGATCAGTTAAGAACTTCTCTTCTTCTTTTTTCTTTAAAAAAATGCTGCAAAATATTACGACAAGCTTGTTCGTAAACACCACTGATAATCTTTACATTGTGATTTAGACGAGGATCATCACACAGATGATAAAGCGAATCACAGGCACCGGCTTTGGGATCGGCGGTCGCGTAAACACAGGTGTCCAAACGGGCCTGCACCAAAGCTCCCGCACACATGGGGCAGGGTTCCAGGGTAACATAAATGGTACAAGCTTCAAGTCGTTTTTCACCCAGGGTATCACAAGCAGCCGTAATAGCCAGGATCTCCGCGTGCGCAGTGGGATCTTTTAATGTTTCAACCTGATTATATCCACGGGCAATAATTTTATTATTTTTTACAATGATCGCACCGACCGGAACTTCATCTATTTTTAAAGCTTTTTCGGCCTCTGCAAAGGCTTTTTTCATCCAGTATTCATGAGTAAAAGGATTCATAATTTCTTGCATTTATGCCTCCGCTTTCATGTTTACAACAAATACCCGATCATCTTGTTGATAATCTTTGATCACCCGGTGTTCATAAGCGGAAAATATTTTCTTCATTTCAAGTGTTTGCCCGTTTCCACCATACTCAAGCAGGGCGACCCCTTTAGGCGACATCCAATTTGTAAACATTTCGGCAAAAAACCGATAAAAAGATAGCCCGTTATCCTTATCGGAGAGAGCCAGATACGGTTCAAAGTAGGATACGTTTTTATCCAATGTGCTCATTTCATGCTCTGCGACATAGGGCGGATTGCTTACGATCATATGGAAGGGTATTGCGGGTCGGTACCCCCGGATATCGGCGTGAATAACAGAAATTCGCTTTTCGAGATTATAAAAATTGATATTTCTTTTCAGGACTTTAACAGCTTCATCGGATTTCTCGATAGCTGTGATCTTTGCATAAGGAATGTGCATGGCCAATGCAATGGCTATACAACCCGAACCTGATCCAATATCTAAAATACGAAGTTCGGCAGGTGGAATAAATGCGGGTTCTTTATCCTCTGTTTTATTACCTTCTTTTTTCTCGACAGTCGAATGATTGATATCTTTGAATATTTTTTCCGATAGTGAAATACTCTCCTCAACCAAACGTTCCGTTTCGGGACGTGGGATCAACACATGTTCATTTACGGCCAGTTTAATGCCATAGAATTCACAATTCCCCACAACTTGCTGAACCGGTTGATTAGCGGCACATTTCAGTAACATGGGACGAAATATTGCCAATTCGCTTTCACTCATAGGGCGATCAAATTGAAGATACAGATCCATTCGCGAACACGAAAGTGTTTCACATAAAAGCCATTCAATGACAGTTTTACTCTCGTCAATGTTCTTTTCTTCAAGATAATTCGCGGACCAGTTCATGATGCTCATAACGGTCCATGTTTTAGATCCGGCCATGTTTTTATATATTTTTTAGTTTTTCGACATTATCGGCCAGCTTCAGCTGTTCAATGACTTCAAAGAGGTCACCGTCCATTACTGCCTGAAGTTGGTGGGTAGTAAAATTTATACGATGATCTGTGATGCGCATTTGGGGATAATTATAGGTGCGTATCTTAGCTGAACGGTCACCGGTCGAGACCTGTGATCTCCGTTCGGCGGCAACTTTGGCATTCTGTTCATCAATACTATGCTGTAATAAGCGACTATAGAGGATCTTCAGTGCTTTTTCTTTGTTTTTATGCTGTGACCGCTCATCCTGGCAGGCTACTACAACACCACTGGGAATATGTGTAATGCGAATTGCCGAGTCGGTCTTATTCACATGCTGTCCACCCGCGCCACTGGCACGATAGGTATCAATGCGCAGATCTGCATCGGCGATTTCAACATCCACTTTTTCAGCTTCCGGCAAAACGGCTACAGTAGCCGCGGAAGTATGGATACGACCTGAACTTTCCGTGGCGGGAACACGCTGTACGCGATGTACACCGGATTCGTATTTCAACTTACCATAGGCCCCATCACCCTTGATCGAAAAAGATATTTCTTTAATGCCGCCAAGCCCGATAAAAGACGAGCTCAACTCTTCGACCTTCCAATTTTGTCTTTCGGCAAAACGTACATACATGCGATAAAGATCATGCGCGAACAAGGCGGCTTCATCTCCACCCGTTCCGGCACGTACTTCCACGATAGTATTTTTATCATCGTTCGGATCCGGTGGAATCAGTAAAAACTTAATGGCTTCTTCCATACGTCCTCGCTGTTCTTTTAGATCGTCCAATTCATCTTTGACCAATTCTTTCAATTCATCGTCATTGCCGCGCAATACTTCTTCATCATCGCTAATATGCGCCAACAAAGCTGCGTATTCTTTGTGAATTTCCATAATAGGTTCCAGTTGCTTACGCTCCCGGGAAAGTTCTTTAAATTTATCTTGGTGTTGAAATGCGACCGGATCTGATAATTGTGTGATCACGGCATCATAGCGTTCTTTTATTTGTTCAAGTTTATCTAACATCCTACACTTCCAATATTATTCTATTGCCTCAGCAATAAATTGTCCACCTTTATATTTTTCCCACTCATCTCCAAATCCCGTTTTCAAAGCGGCAACTGCACATTCTATCATGCCTGCATCGGGTTCTTTTGTGGTAATGCGCTGCAACCATAAACCCGGTTTCGCTATCCATGCAATAAACCATTTATCCAAGTTCTTGCTTGAGAATTTAAGGACTTCGTAGCCAAGTCCCATTACCAAAGGGATCAGAGGAATATGATAAAGCAATCTTAATTGTATGGTAAGGAAGGAAATATCAAAAATATGCATAACCAATGTATCAACGATGGCATAGATAATAATGACATTGATCATTGAAATGAACAAAAATGAGGTTCCACAGCGAGGATGAAAACGAGAATGTTTTTTTATATTTTCAACAGTCAATTCTTCACCATTTTCAAAAGCATAGATTGTTTTATGCTCAGCACCATGATAAGAAAATAATCGTTTAATATCTTTCATCTGAGAAATAATGATAAGATAAAGCAGGAAAAAGATAATACGGAAGACACCGGCCGAAATATTGAATAGAACTGCGCTGTCTTGCAAACCGAAAAGTTTTTCCGTAATCCACATGGGAGCAAGCAGAAACATGACAATAGCAAGGGCAATAGCAAAGAGAGTACTTAAAAAACCGCCTGCTTTTGACCAGAAACCTGCTTCTTTTTTGCTTTCTTCAGGATAAGCGATATCAGCTGAGAAATTCAGGGTTTCCATTCCGATCTTCATGGATTCTACTATAGAAACCATGCCTCGCACAACGGGCCATGCATAAAATTTCTTTTTCTTTGCAAGTGACGTGAATTCTTTACGTTCGGTGATGATTTCACCTTCGGGATTGCGAACTGCCGTAGCGTATGCTTTTGGTGTGCGCATCATGACACCTTCCATCACGGCCTGGCCGCCGACGAGGATCGTCTTCTTTTCTTCTGTTTTATTTGTCATATTATATTCCTATAAAAAATTTTAGATATACAAAAATCATCCCGGAATACGGGATGGTCTTGATATTTCAAACACAATAAGCTAGTTATCTTTTTTGATGCCGTATTTTTTATTAAATTTTTCAATTCGACCAGCTGTATCAAGTAACTTTTGTTTACCTGTAAAGAAAGGGTGACAAGCTGAGCAAATTTCGACTTTTAGATCACCGGCGGTGCTACGTGTTTTAAAACTATTGCCGCATGCACAGGTAACAGTTACTTCGTCATATTTTGGATGAATTCCGCTTTTCATTTTTATACTCCTAAAACAATCATATCAAAGCGGTGTATTATACGATTGAATTTTCGTTTAGTCAAGTAATTTTAAGAATTGAAAATCAAATAATTAACCAGTGTCATTTTAATGAATGGATGCACGAGAGTAAGAGAGTACAACAGGACGATTACGAATGTACGATGGTACAAATCGAAAGTACGAAAGGACGAT
>CAYPTO010000046.1:0-8210 GCA_964413625.1 uncultured bacterium | reverse complement strand
TACTTCTTTCTAATTTAGGGCTTAACTGCGTGTCCACTAAAATATAAGAACTCCAGAGCAAATAGATTGGGTTTTAACCCAAGGGTACTAAAAAGTAATTTCAATCAATTTCCCATATTCCAGGAAAGATGAAATTTAGCCTGCTGAAAACTTTCTTCGGGATTAAGTCCAATAGCAATGGTAAGTCGATTATTGCCCGCCGGAAGTGAAAATCCTACTCCCAGATGATGAGATATCGGATCGGCATAGCGCATAACAACGCCATCATAAAAGATAAATAAATGTGCTCGCTTAAAATAGCCTGCTTCTATTTTCCAGCCGATAAAGGCGTTGGTAATATATTGTTCAAAATAGGCGCCCCGCAAGAAATTTGCGCCAGGAAGTTTAAATTGATCGTAAAGAGCTATGGGATCTTCGGAAGCAACATAACCTCCCAAGATATTGATATTGGCTCCAAGAATTGCCCATCGAAGTTTTAGCTGAGCATTTAATTCCGAGCGGGAAACACGCTGATTACTTGTAAAGTGCAAACCAGTGGCCAAGTTTACTGTGCCTGAAATATTTCCTGGTTTAGACAGCCATTTAAAAGAAATATTTGAAGCAGAACGATTTTGTGCAGTAAAACCCGAGTCGGAACCGACAGTGGTCGTGCTGATGTGTTCGTTAACATAATTGACGGTAAAATCCGAGCGTTGATTTATATGATAGATTACCGCAATGTCAAAGTCCCGCTTAACATATAGACTATCTTGAAAACGTTGAGAAAATGCCAGCTTTGTGGAAAACGGTTTATTAAAAATATAGGGTTCTGTGTACGAAAGATCTATAGAATTAACACCAAGCGTTGGCCGGGACCAATAAAAACTGGCAAGTCGGCCCAAGCCACCCAGATTGATAAGTTCAAGAGAAATATCTCCAACAACACCTTGATGATCCGCTTCCTGTTTGTATGCTGCGATGGCATCAAAACGAATATCTTGTTTTGCCTCAGTATAAAAACGCAAGCCGTTTTTATAAATATCAGCGCG
This sequence comes from uncultured bacterium, assembly GCA_964413625.1. Taxonomy (GTDB): domain Bacteria; phylum Fidelibacterota; class Fidelibacteria; order Fidelibacterales; family Fidelibacteraceae; genus M50B103. The sequence continues at coordinate 7,182 of CAYPTO010000046.1, read as the reverse complement.
TTCTTCAACATTGAGCAAGGTATTTGATTTTAATTCATTGATCATATTCCGGACTTGCGAATAATTAAAAACACCTGACTTGGGAAGGGAAATATAGCGAGAAAGCAAAGATATCTCTCTCGGTGAATAATCACCAAACACGACTGTATCTATAATGGCCTTTACACCTTTATCAATCCGATAATGAAAATATTCGTTTTCACCGGTTTTCACATAAGTATCCAAGATAGCTTCAATATAAGGGTAACCTTTATCGCCAAGAGAGATAATATAATTATCGATCGTGGATTCAATGGCCTTTTCGTTATTTACAGATATAGTATCATGTTCGATCACACAGAAATATCCGGGATCGGCAAAGGCCGGATTGAAGATGGATCCAATAAAAATAACAAGCAAAATGTTAAGGCGCTTTTTCATTAAAAATATGCCTTTACTTCCAGGTTTGCGGTAATAATACCCTTTTGTTCAGCGCGTTTGCGATATTGTAAAAATCCACCGGCGGAAATAAATTGATTAATTCGTTTTTCATAACGCAGGGCACCGGACCATGTCCAGCCAACAGGTAATCCGTTTGCCGTTTCGTAAGGCAAAGATCCCGTATGGTCACTGATTACTCTATCTAAACTTGCTGTTATGAAAAAGCGTTCCCCGGCGACCCGATACCATATCCAATCGCTTTTAATTTCTATCCAATGAGTAAAAAAATTACCATTATAGTTGGTAGCAATATGTTCATATTTACCCTCGATACTTGCCCTTAATTTTTTCGAGAACAAATATTCACATTCAAAACCAATTCCGTGGCTGAGTGTTTGAACATGATAACTGTTAAGTGGCAAACGTTGTTGATCTCTTAAATGGTATTTGTAATAAATATCCAAAATAAATTTTTCCGGTTTTAATCGATATTTCAACCAACGTGCAGATTGGAAATAGATATTTTCATTATAGGCCGTTTGAAAATTTTGAGAGCGCGTATCTTCAAAAAGGACCGTAATACGATGTTTGCCGTCGGGCCCGATCAGTCCGGCCTCGTGTTTTAATCTCAGATTGCCATAAAAGATATTGGTATCCGGATTATCGATCATTAAAGGTTTAAAAAGCACCAAGCCCGGTGTGCGGTAATCGGTTGAACCATTATGCGAGAAATAAATTCGAAACTTTTTAAATTGTTTTTGCCATTTCAGAGATGTGGCAAATTTACTGACATATTGTTCCTGACGTTCATTGGTGAGTTCGGAGCTCAGGATGAAATTTCCCATATCATCGGGTACGTATTGTCCCAGATTATCTAAACGATAGTAACCAAGTCCATCGCCGACAAAAATAAAAACCGCTTCGCGTTTTGTTTCGGATGTCCGGTTAATAATCGTCTTAAGCGATCCTCCCAGTCCAAGCTTCTTAAGGTTGAATCTCAATTGACTGTTTGTTAAAAGATAATGTTCATCGCCCGTTTCGCGTTGATCAAAACGATAACTTGCTGTTGTATTCCACTGTAATTTTTTTTCAAAGAATAACTGGTCGAACTTGATCGAAGCATCATGTTTTTGAGAATAGGAATGAAAACTGGAGTCGCTTGTTTCCCAATTATAATCTTTACGATAAGTATAATCCAGTTTCCAATTTCCGATTGCCATTCCGGCTTTTGCCGATTGAGCACGGTATGCGGTAGAAGAAGAAAATATTGGTTCAAAACGATCGTTCAACAATGATGTATAAAAGTAAAAGTTATTAGAGATGGGAATATTGGCGGATGCGTTTAAACTATAGTATGGTAAAAATCCACTATCAAGAAGGTGTGACCACTTATATTGAAAATCAGCTTTATTAATATTTATTTTTCCATTGACCAACAAACGTAAACGGGAGTTTTTATTCACATCGGCCACATATTCCATAGAAGTATTGGAATTTATAAACGAATTATTTACACTAGCAGAAACCGATGCCAGCTGTACAATGCTGTCTCCGGTCTCAAATCCCAGATAACGCTCAAAATCCGGCATAGTGATCTTGGCAAAACTCGTAAAATCTTTATCCATGAGCCAACCATTACTTAGTAATGAAAAATGTTTACCTATGGGCAGTGAAGCATTCCATTTTATGGCAGGTGATTCCTGATTCCCGCCTGTATTATAATTATTTGGATTAAATGATGAATAGGCACCTTCAAGTAAGGCAAAAGCTTTGTCTTTTTGACCGATCTCCATATTCATGGAACCAATCCATTGTGTAGTTGGAAGCGTGACTTTGCGACGGGGAAAATATTGTGACAAAGGATCGCCCGGTGCATAAACATACATCATCTTACCGTCTGAAGTATAATTGCGCACATATCCGCCGTTTTGATTCTCACGATAAAAAAAGACGGTATGTGTTCCAAAATCTTCGCCCACATAATCCCAAATATCCCCATTTAAGGAATAATCACCGGCAGTATCTCGAATAGCTGTTGAAATAACAAAATATCCATCTGCTGATGTGATTCCCGCAAGAGAGTCCGGATCTATATTTGATAAATGAATATCAACAGGATTGTTTTCATCATCTTTCTCGCGGATATAGGAAGCGGAGAGTTTAAAATTTTTCCCAAAGCGCCATGAAGATGTTGCTCCCATTGAAGAACGGGAATAGAATTCATTGACATAATTAAACTCAACGACGATGCGGGAACTTGCAGATACCATGAGTTCAGAGGAAAAAAACAATTCGGCATCCGTATAGTAAAGAGTATATTGTGTTCTTTTAAGAGCAATACCGTCCACATAGACTTTCTCGGACTCCGGAACAACGGTAATTGCATTGTCTCCGTCCGAGCCTTGCAATCTGTAAGGGCCCTGGTCGCCATCTCGTGCAACGATCTCTTGTCGATTGAATTTACCGCGAGCAGACCCAGCAAAAGCGGCACCCTGGTAACGGTCATTTTTAAAACCGGCCTGAGTACCGATCAGTTTTCGATTAAAACGACTCCAGTGATTCCATGAATTATTAACATATATATCACCGATCTGAGCATCAAATTTGTCTGAGTATATTTGTATCAGAACATTATCAACATCTTGTACCGATTGAGTAGAAGAATAATCTTGAAAAGGCGCATCGTTATCTGATATAATCCCTTTAATATGAACACCCGGCGAAAGTTCACCACCAATACGAATATCCAAACCACCACTAAGCAAACTTTGACCGGAAGATCCGACTTCAAGTTGTCGGGAAACGGAGCCACTGGTTTTTATATTTGACAATTGAGAATTTGAAGGACTTCTTTCAACAGCATCTTTGGGGAACCAGGTGTTTATTTTGCCAATGCCCAGATTTTTTTTTCGAGGTGCACTCACGTCACTATATTTATAATAGATATCTATCGTATCTTGAACTTCAGGTGATTTTAATAAAATAAGTCGTCCGTAAAGATCATCGATCAAATAGGGAATACTATCTTTTAAGGAAATAGAATCTACTGCGATCAACTGATGACGTAATGCATATACCGTTTGCCCCGGGCAAACAACTATTTTATCCTTTGCCGTTCCGGCAAATAAGGGAAGCATAAGCAAAGAAAGCATGATGCCGGCAAGGATGTTTTTATATCGGATCATGGAATGGTAACTACGACTCCCTGTTGATTGACCAAAATATATGAAGCTTCTTGACGTGCAAGATATATAACGTCCTTTAGATCGGATAAGTAACGAAGTGACGTGTCTTCAGGTTTCCAAATATAAACACCATCTTTAACTCGAAGACCAAAAACATTTCTATTTAAAATGAATATTTTGGAAATATCAACATCTTTTGGTAAATGATATTCTTTTAAAGTAGTTCCATTTACATCGCATATTCTGACCAGTTTCATATCAACAAGATAGACAATAACATATTGATCAATGCTAAAAAGTTGAACATTGCCGGAAACTATACGATCCCCCCAGTTTGTAGGGTAACCTTCCCCGGGACGTATTTGCAGGATGTGTCCATAAAAATCATCATAGATCAACCAGTCATGTTCTGAATTTATAGTAAAATCTTTGGGTGAAATGACATCTTTATGCAATGGTGTTATCGAACGGATATTTAAAAATCGATCCCATGTTATCACTGTATTGGCAGCGTCGTCCAAGATGTAGATCTCGCCGGTACCGTCCAATATTGGCCGAACGGGACTTTGTAAACCCACCTTATTTGCATAATCTTGTCCGGAATAAACATGTTGCAATTTTCCATCTACATATCTCAGGAGTTTTCCTTCATTTTGAGATAAACAAATTTGATCTCCGAAAATATTTACTGCCACCTCGTCGCATGGAGCAATATAGAGCGTATCTGCAGCATTTAATGTAACTGCCAATAAAAGAAATATTATTGCTGATATAATGGAAAACCTTTTCATTGTAAAATTTAGGGGAAGAAAGGTATAAAGGCAAAAGCTAATCAATTGATAATTAATAAAAAACAATTAACAATTATAAGGCAAAAGTGAAGAATTATGTCACTTGGCGAAGTTATTTTCTTCCATTATCAATCCATTTTTCTTACATTTTATTATGTTAATAATCGCAGCTTTAAGTATTGAGATTGCACCTTTACTAAATGTTCTTTCAGCAAAGAAAGTGAAATCCTACAGTAATAAAACAGTATTATTTCGCGCCGGAGATCATGATGTGTTAATTACAGGAGTTGGGCCAATAATGGCTGAACGAACATTAACAGCTTATTTGGATGAGCAACGTCCGGATTTTATTTTAAATATTGGTACAGCCGGGATGTTGGTCGAAACATTGGAATTGGGAAAAATTTATTATATTTCATCTGTTTTGACCGAAAATGAAGAAGCAATAAACCTTGATCTATTAAAAGGCGAATCGGGAGAGACCTGTCTTTCGGTAAGGCAAAGCATTAATGATAGCGATCGGCGTGATCGTTCACACAAAATGCATAGGGCAAGCTTGGCGGATATGGAATGTTATACTTTAGCCAAGATCGCCAAAAAGAAGAATATACCTATGTCCGCAATAAAGATTACGACGGATTTTGCAGATTATGAAACAACAGATATGTTCAAACAACAGATAGAAAATAGTGCTAAAATACTTGCACAAGAAGTACAAAATATATTAAAAACGATATAGGAGACACCATGAAAAAGACAGTTTTACTTGTTTTGGTTGGAAAGCGAAAAGAAACTGCTGTTAAACTTCAGCAAGTCCTGACTGCCTGGGGTTGCCTGATTAAAACACGCTTGGGTCTTCATGCCGGTGTAATGGAGAATTGCTCAGAGGCCGGTTTTCTTTTTCTTGAGCTCTATGGCTCAGATGAAGATAATGCCGAATTGGCTCGGAAAATAGCTATTATACCCGGTATAGAATCTAAACTTGTTGTGCTTGAACAAGAAGAAGATTAATTTTCGCGATTTGCGCCATAGCTATCACCTTCGGTAAATCTACAGTGGTCAAAAAATCTACGGCGTGCAGCGTAACGCGAAATGATGAATGAATTTTAATAGCTCCGGATTTCATCCGGGGCATTTGTTTTCAATATCTTTTCCAAATAAAACAAAATTTAATTGGGAGAATTCCCCGGGACTTGCCTTGAGGTTTCCAAGTTTTTTTTGTTTTGAGGATTTATGGTAACACGAAGTATTAATTTTTCGACGAAATATCTCGAAAGCTTGCATCGGGGATCGTCGAAAAATAGTGAATCCCTTTATTTGCTTTTTTTCGAAAGATAAACACCTTATTATTTGAAACTAAAAATTGAGTGGTAAATGTCAGAAGTATTATTAAAAAAACAGCATCAATATACCCCCGGTGGAATTCGGGAGATGTTGGCTATTGCTTTACCAATGGTCATTTCTTATGCCGCTGATACTGTAATGACATTTACCGACCGTATGTTTTTGTCACGTCTTGGTCCTGAGATCATGAATGCGGCTATGGGCGGCGGATTGACTTCATTTATGATGGCCACTTTTTTTATGGGCCTTATTGGTTATTCTACAGCATTGATCGCACAATACCTGGGAGCGAATCGCAAAAATTCTTGTCCCACTGTCACTTCGCAAGCATTGCTGATCGCTTTGGTTTCATATCCCATAGTGTTGCTGATGAAACCCCTTGCCATAAAACTCTTTGATATAATGCATGTACCGCCTGCTCAGCTGGAGCATCAGATCATTTATTTTAATATTTTGATCTATGGCGCAATTATTGGTTTGATCAGGACGGCTTTAACATCATATTTCTCCGGAATAGGTAAAACCAAAATCGTTATGATTTCAATGATCATTACGATGCTGGTTAATGTAGGAATAAATTATATATTGATCTTCGGGAAACTCGGTTTCCCCGCTTTGGGCATACGCGGTGCCGCTTACGGTACTATTACGGCAGGTGCTACCGGAGTTGTTATTCTTTTGGCAGCTTACTTCGGGAAACAGAATCGTGAAGAATTTCATGTCATGAAATCTTTTCATTATTATAGACAGATCATGAAAAAATTACTAAAGTTTGGCTATCCTCCGGGTTTGGAATTTGTGTTGAATTTATTTGCTTTTAATTTGATGATCTTGATTTTTCATTCAATGGGCAATGTAACCGCTACGGCTACTACCATTATGTTTAATTGGGATAATGTGTCCTATATTCCCTTAGTGGGAATAGAGATCGCTGTTACGTCTTTGGTGGGACGATATATGGGGGCCCGGAAGGTTGATATTGCACATAAAGTCGCTAAATCGGCATTTAAAACCGGGTTAAGCTATTCAGTAATTATTCTTGGATTATTTCTCTTTTTACCTGAACAGCTTGTACAGGTTTTTAAGCCTGTTGGAGCCAGTGATATTTTTGAAAAAGCGGTTCCAACTGCTGTTTACATGCTCAGGGTTGCGGGTCTTTATGTTTTAGTTGAAGCGGCAATTGCAACATTTGTAGGAGTATTGCGTGGTGCTGGAGATACCCGCTGGTCTATGGTAGCTTCAGTGATTTTACATTATATAATGGTCAGTGGCCTATATTTTGTCATCAAAATACTCAATATGAGCGTCCGGGCCGGCTGGTTGGTGGTGGTTTTTGTTTTTATGATGTTCTCTGTGGTTTTTTATTTCCGTTATCGTGGCGGGAAGTGGAAAGAAATAAGAATGGTAGAAATAAATGCGTCCGAAGTATAAAGGAACAGAAG
>CAYPTO010000045.1:716-8271 GCA_964413625.1 uncultured bacterium | reverse complement strand
ATCTTATTGATTATAAAGTATTTAAGAAATTCGCATGGGCATTTATCATCATTGCCTTTATCCTGATGGTCATGACCTTGATCAATAAATTCTCCAGTGGGAACACTCATCCCGTCCGCTGGTTATCCATAGGCGGACGTAACATTTTTCAATTGGCGGAGATTGTAAAATTTGCACTGATCATTTATATCAGCAGTTATATTGCGAATCACAAGGATACCCTGGGTCAATTCCGCAAGGGTTTAATGCCGGTAATGATCATTTCTTTGCTGCTCATTTTAATGATCGCACTTACACCGGATTTTTCTTCCGCATTTTCATTATATATTATTGTTATCGTTACCCTGTTTATTTATGGCGTATCGGGCATACAGTTGGGGATATTATCTTCAATATTCCTAGTCTTTTCCGCAATATATGTATCCATCTCCGATTATCGACTTGCCCGCATCCTTTCACATTTCAACCCTAATGACATCAATAACGGCGGTTATCAGCTTCATCAGTCCCTTATTTCTCTTTCAGGTGGGGGATTATTCGGACGTGGATTTGGGAACAGTACCGGTAAAAATCTATTTTTACCTGAAGCACATACAGATTTTATTTTCTCCATAGCAGGTGAGGAATTGGGATTTATAACCACATCCCTTATCCTGATCGCATTTGTTGTACTATTTGTCTCGATGCTGAAACTTGCAAAACAGGTTAACGTTCCCTTTGGGAAAAGCATTATTTTTGCTACGGCTTTTTCCATTATTTTTTATGCATTGGCAAATGCCATTGTTTGTGTAGGACTGGCTCCCGTAACGGGTTTGCCCATGCCGTTTATTTCAAAGAGCGGATCACAATTATTGATCAATCTCTCTCTTCTCGGTATTTGCATGAATGTGATCAAGCAAACTCAACACGAGGCACAAAAACAAGCGGAGTTTTTACATGAGCTCTAAAGACACATATAACATCATCATTACCGGCGGTGGTACAGGGGGACATTATTATCCCGCTATGGCCATTGCCGATGCGATCATGGAACGATCCGGATCTCTGACAAAAGGTATTAAGATCAAATGCCATTATATCGGATCGGAGTTCGGGATCGAACAAGGTCTTGCTCCTAGAAGCAATTACAAATATACCCTCGTACCGGTTAAGGGTTTTTCCCGCTATTTATCACTATCTTCAATTTCTCAAAATCTTATATTGCCCATTCGTCTGCTTATTTCGTACATCAAGATCAAACGTTTGTATAAAAAACTTGATCCGGTTGCGACCATTGCCACTGGCGGTTATGTTTCTTTATTGCCCGGCATAGTCTCATCACGGAAGCACATTCCTTTATTTGTTCAGGAACAGAATGCATTCCCCGGTGTAACCACGCGCATGCTTGCCAAACGCGCTATTGGACTTTTTTATGCTTATGATGAAGTTAAAGAACATATCAAAGATGATGTCCTGTTCATCAAAAGCGGTAATCCTATCCGCTCCTCAATCAAACGAATTGACACTCGTGAAGCTCGAAACATCATGGGACTTGATCCCGATAAATTTACCATCTTCATTTTTGGCGGATCACAAGGTGCTTTAAGTGTAAATAAATATATTGCCAAACGAGTTCAATCCTGGATTCATAAATATAATATTCAGATCTTATGGCAAACGGGTAAATCAAGCTATGATATGTTATGTCAACAATTTTGCGAACACAAATCTATCAAACTGATGCAATATATTGACAATATGTCCGCAGCATATTCTTCAGCAGACATGGCCATCGCCCGCGCCGGTGCCCTGACTCTGGCAGAGATTGAGCGAATGAAGATACCCTCAATCTTGGTTCCCCTACCCACAGCAGCGGGGAATCATCAATATTATAATGCAAAAGCATTGGCATCACTTGGCTGTGCATTTATTGTTGAAGAACGCGAATTCCCCGATACACTTTTTGTAAAGCACCTAAATAACATGATCAATAATCCTGAAAAATTACTATCTATGACAACTGCCTTCCCTGAACGTGAAGAGGATGCCGCTGAAAAGATCGCACAAGAAATATTTAACGCACTTCAAACATTTTACGCGTGGAGTTAAAATGCAAGATAACAGAATAAGAACCGTATTCGGATCAATGAGAAAAATCCATATGATCGGGATAGGCGGGATAGGAATGAGCGGTATCGCTGATGTTTTGATCCACCTTGATTTTATTGTCAGTGGTTCTGACACCACAGAAACCGGCATTACAAAACACCTTCGCAGTTTGGGAGCCAAGATTGATATTGGTCATCACAGGGATCACTTGCATTCCCCCGATATCGTTGTGTATTCTTCTGCCATCAAAGAAGATAATCCCGAATACCGTCAGGCAAAACATCTTGGGATCAAACGCATACGCCGTGCCGAATTTCTGGGAATGCTGCTTTCGGTATGGCCGATCCGCATCGGTGTAGCCGGCACACACGGCAAAACATCCACATCATCTATTATCACAGCGGCCTTGGATGCCTGCGGATCGCACCCTTCCATGTTTATTGGCGGTATTATTAAAGACCTTAAAACCAATGCTCGGATGGATTCCAAAACCTATGTTATTTTTGAAGCCGATGAATACGATCGCACTTTTTTGGCACTCCCTCCTACTTTGGCAGTAATTACCAACGTTGATGCGGACCATCTGGACATTTATAAAGATCTTCAGGACATGAAAGATACTTTTTTGGCTTATGCAAACAGCATTCCGGAAAACGGGTCCGTTATCCTTTGTTACGATGATGACAACGCACGCTCTCTTCTACCATTGATCGACCGTCCCTATGTGACTTACGGAACTCACAAAAATGCCGATTTCCAGATCAGTGATATTTCGTACAAAAATGGCTCTCATTTTACGCTTAACTATAAAAACGACAAGATCGGCCTCTATACGATCACTCAAATCGGACTTCATAATGTTTTAAATGCAACGGCGGCACTTGTTACAGCCTATCTGCTTCATTTGAATATGAAAGATGCAGGTAAGGGACTTAAAGCCTTTGCGGGCGTTGAACGACGATTCGAACTGCGCCATCAGGTTAACGATGTTCTTTTCTATGATGATTATGCACATCATCCCACGGAGATCAACGCAACCCTTACCGCATTGCGCATTATTCATCCTAAACGACGGATAATTGCCATTTTTCAGCCGCATTTATTCAGCCGGACCAAAGATTTTGCCGAAGGCTTCGCCAGCTCATTGCAAAAAGCCGATCGGATCTATATTGCCGATATTTATCCCGCCCGTGAAAAACCGATCCGCGGAGTCAATAGCAATATGATCGTAAAATTGATCAAAGATCAGGGTATGAAAGAAGTTTACTATACGGGTAATTTGAAGGATACGACAAAAATGATCCTTTCTGTCATTAAAGATGACGATATCATTATAACAATAGGTGCCGGCGATATCTGGCAGGTCTCAGACGAAATTTATAAGGAATATAATGGATCTCAAAAGATCAAATAAAAAGATATCCTTAAACAAGATCATGGCCCTTGTGGTCTGTCTTCTGGTGTTCATTTTGGCACTGAGCTATTGTCGTTACCAACAGGTTTTTACGGTAAAACAGATTATCGTGCATGATCAGTTTGAACTCAATGACAAGCAAATCATTTATGCCAGCGGGATCAAGCGCGGTGCAAATATGTTCGACCTTAAACTTGCTGACGGAATTGACCGTTTATTAGCGGAACCTTATATTTTTAACGCTTATATCAGTCGGGAATTCCCCGATATCATCAATATTCATGTGATCGAACGGCAGCCCATTGTGATGATCCATTTAAAAGAAGACTATGCTTTGGATGCTTTTGCGATCATGTTGCCTAAACCCAAGAATTATTCCACAGATACCTTGCCGATCATTACGGGCGTAGATCCGGAACTTCCGTTTGAAATGGGAAAACCCACATTTCATCCGGATATCCGCTATGCTATCAATTTTGTGAATTATGTACAGCAATTCAGTGAAGATGTAAAAAGTTATTGTTCTCATATCACCTGGTCTGAGGACAAAGGATGGATAATTCAAAAAAATAACGACTATCCAAAAGTATATCTTGGAAAGAACGATCTTGAGAACCGCTTTGATATTCTTGATGCATTTATTACTAAAATGGAAAAAGACAATATCGATATGCGTGATTATAAATATGTCAGTTTGCGTTTTAACGGTCAAGTAATTGTACGCGATTAACCTATGAGAAAAGCTATGAACGAAAAAGTAATTTTAAGTGCCCTAGACATTGGAACAACGAAGATCTGTGCTATCGTAGGGGAATACGACAGCAGTATTTCGGAATATCATATACTCGGTATAGGTAAAGTTCCGTCTTCAGGAATGAAAAGCGGTGTAGTCATTGATATAGATCAAATGCGGGCATCCATCGAAGCATCCGTTTCTCTTGCAATGAAAAAAGCAAATATCGAGAAGATCAGCGGAGTTACGGTAGGTATCGCCGGTGACCATATTCGCAGCATGGATACGGAGCATGCTATTTCCATTAATAGACAAGACAACGCTAAACGCGTCAACATTATCGATGAAAAAGATATGCTCCATCTTGAGGAATCAATAAAAAATATCAATATTGGCATCGATCGCGAGATCATTCATATTATTCCACAGGAATATATCATTAATGACCAAATGATCGTTAAAAACCCCTTGGGCATGTCCGGAAGCAAATTAACATTAAAAGCACATGTGATCACGGCAGCTATCAACAATGCACGCGATCTCGTCAATTGTGTTCAAAAGACCGGACTGAATGTGGATGACATCGTTTTAGAGCCTCTGGCATCGGCTGAGGCCGTTTTAACCTACGATCAGAAGGAACTGGGTGTCTGTTTGATCGATATCGGCGGCGGAACCACGGATATCACCATTTTCAATAACGGACATCTTGTCAGTACCCATATCGTCGGATACGGTGGTGAGATCGTCACACGCGATATTGCTTCATTGGCAAGGACCTCATTTACCGAAGCGGAACGTATCAAAAAACAATACGGCTTTGCAACCGCAAAACTGGCAAAATCACAAGGTATTAAAGAATTCTATATCAAGCCGGTCAACGGTAAAGTAGACATTGCCATGAATTCCGGATTGTTGGCGGAATTCATTGAAGCGCGTGTCCGCGAGATCCTTCTTTTATCTCGCGAAAACCTGAAGGGCATGCAACTAAATGCCGGTATTGTCCTGACCGGCGGCGGTTCGTTATTAAGAGGCATTGAATATCTCGGAGAAGAGATCTTCGGCATGAATTGTGTCGTTGGTTACCCTATTCATATGAATGGTTTGGAGAAAGAAGATTATACACCGGATTTTGCAACGGGCATCGGACTCTTGCACACAGCTAATAAAAGCAATTTAAAACCTAAGTTCCCCTCAAGTCAGTCAAAGATGACCTTATGGAATAAGATCAGAGAACGTTTATCGGAATTTTTCTAGAAATTTATAAAAAATATATAAAGAAACGGAGGATCCTATGTTGATCGAATATGATGGATTAAAAGACCAAAGAGCACAGATCAAGGTGATCGGGGTTGGCGGCGCCGGTGGGAATGCTATACAACGCATGATCAAAGAGAAACTGACGGATGTAGAATTTATAGCTATCAACACAGACGCACAGGCATTGAGTGTGAACGAAGCTGAAATAAAAATTCAGATCGGAGCCAATAAGACCCGTGGACTCGGTGCTGGAACTGACCCGTCTATCGGTTACCATGCGGCTTTGGAAAGTAAGGATCGTATTGAAGATATCGTACGAGATACGGATATGATCATTATTACTGCAGGCATGGGCGGTGGCACAGGAACAGGTGCTGCTCCGGTTATTGCTGAGATCGCTAAAAACAGCGGTGCTTTAACGATCGGTTTTGTTACAAAACCTTTCCTATTTGAAGGTACCTTGCGCAATAAACAAGCACTGGAAGGCATCAAGCGCCTTAGAGAACATGTTGATACATTGATCGTGGTTCCCAATGAAAAGATCTTTGACATCATTGATGATGAGACCAACTGTTTGGACGGTTTCAGTATTGCCGATTCTATCCTTAACCAGGGTACGACCGGGATATCCGATCTTATTACCAAAAACGGACTGATCAATCTTGATTTTGCCGATGTTAGAACCATTATTAAACGCAAAGGTCCTGCGGTTATCGGCGTCAGCCGCACCTCCGGTCCTGATCGTGCCATTAAAGCCGTTGAGAACGCCATTCATTGCCCCCTACTTGAAAGTAATTCTATTAAAGGTGCACGTGGCTTATTGATCAACTTTACCGGTGGCTCGGACATGAAATTGAACGAAGTCCGTAAAGCAGCCAGCATGATCTATGAAGAAGCGGGTGAAAATGCCAATGTAGTATTCGGCGCTTTAATAGATGAGGACATGAAAGATGAGATCTCCGTTACGGTTATCGCAACCGGATTGGATATGAACGAGGTCGATACTCCTCAGGAATTGGAACCTTTACCCTTAAATGCTATTCCCGAGATCGAAATTGTATCAAATATTGATCCCGAGCCCATGTTAAGTGCTCCCGAAAAAGAACAGATCAAGATCTTTGAAGAACCCAATGCACCGAGCACCGAAAAAGAGGCTATTCCGATCTTTGGAGAAAGCATGCATCTGGATACCACCATTTATCCTTTGGATGAAACACAAAAAGATAACATGAACGTTCCCGCATATATCAGGAAGATCTTTAAACACAGATAAATAAAAACCCTCTACCTACCTTTAGGAGAAGCCCTTCACCGCCCGGTGAGGGGTTTTCTATTTATTGCAAAGATTCATGAGACAAGAGCCAAAAAACAAGAATAGATATACGAATATCGAACAAGGAAGTTTGATATTTGAAATCTTCAAAGTTCGAATATCGTTAATCCTTGTTCTGAAATCATAGGAGTTCGTTGTCTTGAGTAAAAAAGTATTTGAATAACGAATCATGAACATTCGAGCAATCAAACATTCGAAGTAAATTACGATTTTATTTGATCAAGGGATAGATATAAGAGCAATAGGAACTGTCAACTTGAACGGAGTGCCGGCCCACTATAGCTCAAATGAGCGAAGGTTGGGAAGGATCTATTCACATCACAAAGAAAAGACCTGCCAACTCGACCATTCAGCAGTTAGCGGATGGGTGCTGGCCGGTCGAAAAATAGTCGAAACAGCAAGAGTCTAATTGTCGACAGTTGAAGGTTGAGAGTTGAATGATTTACCACGACTTTTAAGCCGATTATTTAAGTTTAAGGTTTAAACTTGTTCAACCCCTTCAGGGTTGTAATATTTTGGATAGTCCTTTTATATTGTTGTTCGACCCCTTCAGGGTCTCTATTTACTTTATCACCATTTACGACCGTTCACGTTTTACATCTTACATCTCACGTCTTATGTCTCCCACTCTCTTTCTCCTTTTTTTCTCCGACCATCCGGCAGATCCTCTATATTCGGACGCCAGCCGGAAGGTCTTCGCATTTTACTTGTCTCTTGGCTCTTGTTTCTT
>CAYPTO010000045.1:0-706 GCA_964413625.1 uncultured bacterium | reverse complement strand
AAATTTCAGAATCTTCTCCCTTCCAATATCCGGCATATCGATATGCGCTATATACATGCCGCTACCGACACGAATATTCTGATGATTGCCCAAATACCATGATTCGAACTGTGAATTGGCATTATCGTGTTCAATGGTCTTGACATGAATACCGGCAAGATTAAATATCTTGATCGTGGCTTTTGCAGGTAAGTGTGTAAAGGTCACTTTTTCTTCGAACTGTTCATCTCTGATCAGTTCATAACCATAATATGGATTTGGGAATACGTTGATCTTATTAATAGCCTCCTGCATAAGTAAATCGTTGTTAATGGGTTCATAACCGGCAGTAGAGAATCGGAACTCGTCATCAATATCAAGGGGTTTATTGGTTTTGAAACGAATCACCGTCCCGTTTGCAGGCATATCTTCATTACCATACATCGTAATCCTGCAATGCGTCAGTTGAGGATAGTAAAAGGGGTTCCCGTCCGAAGCAAAACCTGTCCGAGAAGGCAAGGAATTCAAATCATTCGCATCAAGATATGCCTGTTCATCACTTACAAGATATCCATCGCCTGAATTATCGTAAGAAAATATCTCTTCATAGCTCTTAAACCAGTAATAATCATGTTCTACTCCAATATCCCATGTACCTTGAGTGGAATCTATTTGATCGTCACGAACTGAAATGAATTGACGTCTAACTTGTCCGTCACTTGTATAT
>CAYPTO010000044.1:0-8276 GCA_964413625.1 uncultured bacterium | reverse complement strand
AAATAAGAACATTATTTGCCTATTATTTCGGTGAGAACTATGGGCCCTGGGGCTATACTGAATCATTGAAGTTTTTATTAAACTTCAATCATTATGATTGGTTTGAAAAAATCAATAATGAAATAAGCAGATCAAGAGAAAAATTTATACAGCATTACAGGATAAAATATTCTAAAAGCCCCTATTTACCAATATGGATGGTAACAGAAGTGTTTTCATTTGGCAATTTATCTGCAATGTATGCAGGTATGAAACCATCAGATCATTTGCTTTTCCTCTTATACTTGGAAGCTGCTTTATTCCATTTTTTTTCATTATTGCAGTATTAATAGAATATGAGATATTCTTTAAGAGATTTGAAATATTCATTAAAAATCGAAAATTATTTTGCTATGCCAAAAAACGATCAAAAAAATATTATAAATTGAATTATAGATTAATTCATTCAGATATTCAGCGAATAATGCAAGGATTATGTGTTGGAATTACAAAAGAAGAGATTAATGATTTATTTAGTTGATAATAATGGACATCGTGGGCACCTGCTAAAATAGTGTTGTCCTTTCTTTTGTTTTTTTAATTTTGTCTTTGATCTTTAGTGTCCTTATATTCTCATATCTTCGGGGAAGGGAGAATATCCCTACCGGCGGTGAAAGCCCGCGAACCCGGCGAAGCGATCCTGAAAGGACGCGGAGACGGGTTGAGACTGTGAAATTCAGTCGCCGACGGTTATAGTCCGGATGAGAGAAGATAATATATAGTAACCTCCTTTCTTCCCCGAGTTATAGGGGATTTTTTATGGACAAGAAAATTGACGGAACTGTTGAGAAGCTGATGCTTGAAGCGATCCGATTGGCCGGAACGGTCAAGCGTCGTGTTTCTCCCAATCCACGTACGGGCGCTTTGGTTCTTCGCAACGGAGAAATCATCGGTCGCGGATATCATGAAAAATTCGGTGGCCCACATGCTGAAGTGAATGCAATTCGCGATGCCGGAGCAAATCTTGAGGGCTGCGAAATGTTTGTAACCCTTGAACCGTGCTGCCATACCGGTAAAACGCCGCCTTGTACTGATCTGATCATTGCCTCGGGAATCAAGAAGATCTATGTGGGCATGGAAGATCCCAATCCCTTGGTTGCCGGTAGGGGTATTATAAAATTACGACAGGCCGGAATCGAGGTTGTTACTAATGTCTTGTCCGAACAATGTGCCGAACTGAATCAAGCCTTCATCAAAATGATGACACAAAATTTTCCATATATTATCGTAAAATCGGCGATCACACTGGATGGATATATTGCAGATGAAAAGGGACAATCCAAATGGATCAGTTCACCGGAATCTAGAAAGGTCGTCCATGAAATGCGAGCGCAAGCCGATGCTGTTCTGGTCGGCGTGGGAACCGCTTTAACAGACGATCCTCAGCTGACGGTGCGTGATGCGGAGGGTGAACATCCGCTGAGAGTGATCTATGACCCTGAAGGAGTTTTACCCGATCGCTTGAGAATGATCAATGGTGCAAATAAAGTGCCGACTATGATCATAAGTGGCCCTCATAGCACACCGGTGTGGAAATATAATATGGAGCAACAATGTGTTAAGCTGATTCAGACAGAAAAATTTGGGAATGCCGGGCTTAAAGATGGCTTGAAGCAATTGGGACAACTAGGGTATCAAACCATCTTAGTTGAAGGCGGCGGGCGACTGCAAAGCATGTTGGCGGAACTGAGCTGTATTGACCGTCTTGAGATATTTAGTGCGGCAAAATTGATCGGAAAGGGTATCCGCATGATGGAAATACCGGCGCGTGCCATGGATAATTCTCTAAGTTTTATCAAAAGTACCTGGAAGCAAAGCGGACCGGACATGCATTTTACAGGAATTATCAATAAATACAATGTGGGGAATGGTCTGAACCATCCCGTAGGATAAATATGTTCACAGGAATTATAGAAACAATAGGAATTATCAAATCGATCAAGCCCGGCAGTAGTGGTTTACGATTGAGCATTACATCAGAAAAACTGGACGGGAAAATCGAAGTAGACAATTCGATC
Organism: uncultured bacterium; assembly: GCA_964413625.1. Classification (GTDB taxonomy): domain Bacteria; phylum Fidelibacterota; class Fidelibacteria; order Fidelibacterales; family Fidelibacteraceae; genus M50B103. Next base: position 6,219 of record CAYPTO010000044.1, on the reverse strand, counting down.
GCGATCAATGGTATTTGCTTAACAGTCGTGAAATTGTATCGGGATGGATTTGACGTGGATGCTGTCCGGGAGACCATAGAGCGAAGCACCCTGAAAGAGTGGAAAAAAGGGATGCGGGTCAATTTGGAACGCGGCATGCCGGCCGCCGGTCGCCTTGACGGTCATCTGGTGCAGGGCCATGTGGACGGGCAGGCGACCCTGCGTTCGACGGAACGTCGGGGTGAAAGTGCCGAAATGCATTTTATCTGTGATGAAGTTCTTACAAAAATGATGGTAGAAAAAGGGAGCATCACAGTGGACGGTATTTCGCTGACCCTGGCTTCGGTGGAGCGAAAAAGTTTTTCCGTTGCGCTTATCCCTTATACTTTTTTACATACAAATCTAAATGAATTGAAATCCGGGAACAGGGTCAACATTGAGACAGATATCATCGGAAAATACGTCGCAAAATTTATGCAGAATGAAGAAAAACTAAATAGATCAACCTTAAGATCATGGGGATACAAACTATGACGAACGAAAATAATTATGATGAATTCAAATTTAATTCAATTGAAGAAGCAATAGAGGATTTTCGCTTGGGAAAAATGCTTATCGTGGTAGATGACCCGCAGCGCGAGAATGAAGGCGATGTGATCCAGGCCGGGGAATTTATAACCTCCCAATCTATTAATTTTGCCGCAAAAAAAGCATGTGGACTGATCTGTGCTGCTGTCAATGAAGAAGTTGGAAAACGCCTTAACTTACACGCAATGGTCAATCACAATTCATCTCTTCACACCACCGGTTTTACCGTTAGCGTTGATGCGGTTGAAGGAACCACAACGGGGATCTCGGCGTATGATCGAGCTAAGACATTTGAGATATTGAGCAATAAGAATTCCAAACCTGCTCAACTGGGACGACCTGGTCATATTTTTCCGATCGTTGCCAAGCCCGGAGGTGTTTTGCGGCGCACAGGCCATACCGAAGCTTCAGTGGATCTTTGTAAGCTATCCGGCCGTGAACCGGTCGCTATGATGTGCGAGATCATGGACAAAGACGGGACCATGATGCGCTTACCCGCATTAATGGAGTTTGCAAAAAAATACAATTTAAAAATGATCACAATTGCAGATCTGATCAAATATCGCAGAAAAACCGAGCATTATATTGAAAAACAGGCATCTGTCCGTTTTCCAAATGAGTTTGGTGAATTTGATTTAACCCTATATAAGGATCTGTTTGACGGAAAAGAACATATTGCGATCACAATGGGAACCTTTGATCCCGAAAAACCCGCACTGTTGAGAGTACATTCTGAGTGTATTACCGGCGATGTTTTCCATTCCTCCCGATGTGATTGTGGGGCGCAAAAAGATGCCGCATTGAAAATGATCGCAGAAGAAGGGAATGGGGCATTGATCTATCTTCGACAGGAAGGCAGAGGTATTGGATTGCGACATAAACTCATGGCTTATGAGCTACAGGACCGAGGATTGGATACAGTTGAAGCGAATATTAAATTGGGATTTAAACCGGATTTACGGGATTATGGTGCAGGTGCGCAAATCATTAAAGATCTGGGCATACGCAAAATGCGTCTTATGACCAACAATCCCAAGAAGATCATCGGTTTATCGGGTTATGATCTGGAAGTCGTTGAGCGTGTATCGATCGAGATCCCGCCCAACAAGGTCAATCAGTTCTATCTTGAAACAAAACGTGATAAAATGGGGCATATGATCCTCGAAAATAACAACAAGAATAAAGGAAAAAATAAATGAAACACTTTGAAGGAAATTTACAAGCCAAGGGGATCAAATTAGGTATTGTGATCTCGCGTTTCAATGATCTGATTACCAAGGAACTATTATCAGGGGCAAAAGATTGCTTTATTCGTCACGGTGGAGATGAAGAAGATCTTCACGTTACGTGGGTACCCGGCGCTTTTGAGATTCCTCTGGCAGCAAAGCTACTTACAGAAAAGGATTATGATGCGGTGGTATGTTTAGGTGCCGTCATTCGTGGTGCAACTTCTCATTTCGATTATGTTGCAGGAGAAGTCAGTAAAGGTGTGGCCAAGGTTTCGCTCGAAACCGGCAAACCGGTTATTTTTGGTGTGATTACCACCGACAACATCGAACAAGCTTTGGAGCGAGCCGGAACTAAAGCGGGTAATAAAGGTTGGAGTGCCGCTCAGAATGCCATTGAAATGGTGAATTTAATCCGTGAAATGTAAAGTGTGAGATTTAAACCGTAAAACGTGAACAACAGGAGCGAATAATCATTCACCCTTTTTATTTCACAGGGTTACTATTTACCGGTTACCAGTCACTATTTTATCAACACAATTTTTTGCGATGCAATAAAATCTCCCGCAACCATCCTCACAATATACACAGCGGATGGCATATCGCTTGCATCCCAGGTCAAGTCATAGTTTCCGGCTTCAACATAACCGTTGATCAATTTCTTAACCGGAACTCCCTGAACATTGTAAATATTGATCACAGAATTACAGCCTGTAGCGTAGTGTAAGCTGATCACCGTCCTGGGATTAAAGGGATTCGGATATATATTTTGTATGCTGAATTCTGTTGGAATTATCTTTTCTCCAATTTTGACAGCAGCTTCACTTTTTTTAAAGATATAAGCAGCGCCGGCAACAAAAAGGGTGTTTTCTTCGTTTGCATCTTCGTTTTCCTCGTCTGCTCCAACAATGGCGTAGTCGCCCGAAATATCCACGCTATGCCCGAAATAATCAAACGTTTCTCGCGATGAGGCAATAATCTTTTGCTCTTGCACCCATGAAGTTGTATTTCGTGCAAATATATAGGCTGCTCCCGTATTCCATCCCTCTCTATATGCTCCAATAATTGCATGATCACCGGAAATAGCAACGCTATAGCCAAACCAATTACTCTCCGCCCGATCATCAGCAACGATTTTCTGCTGTTGGCTCCAGGTATTAATGTTTCTTGTAAAAATATAAGCTGATCCGGCGGAATTTAAGGAATTTGTTCCGCTTGTGTCTTCATCCTCGTCATAAGCTCCAACGATAACGTAATCACCGTCAATATCCACGCTACAACCAAAATAATCACTTGTTTCGCGATCGAAAGCAACGATCTTCTGTTGTTGAGTCCAGGTTTCACCGCTTTGTACAAAGATATAGACTGACCCGGCGTTACTAAGGGTGTTCTCTCCATTAGCATCCTCGCTTTCATTAGCCGCCCCAACAATAGCATAGCCGTTGGAAATAGCTACGCTCACGCCAAATTCATCATACGATGTACGGTCGGAGGCAACAACTTTTTGCTGTTGAACCCAGGCTGATCCATCATAATAAAAGATATAGGCTGCCCCGGCTTGGGTTATAGAATTTTCTCCGTTAGCATCACCATCTTCCCTATAGGCTCCAACGATCGCATAATTGCCCGAAATTGCTACGCTATTCCCAAAATATTTGTATGGAGAGCGGTCAGAGACAACGATCTTCTGTTGCTGATTCCATGTTGAACCATTATTATAAAAAATATAAGCTGCCCCGGCATTGATCAGAGTATTTGTTCCACTTGCATCTTCATCTTCCTGATATGCGCCAACGATAGCGTAATTACCCGAAATAGCGACGCTTATACCAAATAGATCATCGACAGCACGGTCAGAAGCGATAATTTTTTGCTGTTGGATCCACGTGTCACCGCTCTTCATAAAGATATAAGCAGCACCGGCTTTGGACAGGGAATCTGCTCCGATCACATTATGATCTTCCCAATATGCTCCAACGATCGCGTAATTGCCGGATATTGCGACACTATAGCCAAAATGATCATTTGCCGCCCTGTCGGAGGCAACGACTTTTATAATTTGATCCCAATCCTGAGCCATTATTACACTTACGCTAAATAAGAGAATACAAATTAAAATAATGCTCTTTTTCATGACTTACCCCTTGTTGTTTATTTTTCTAATTATAATTTACTGATAATATACCGAATGTAAAGTAAAATCTACAGATCTTGTACCATAGGTTACGGAATATTAGATCTTAAAATCATAATATTAAACAGCAAATTGGAATATTGCTGTGATAGAACATATATTAAAGGAGAAAGACATGATCATTACACGTCACTGGAAAGAAGTTCCGCCAAGAGAAAATTCTCACAAGGTGGATGCAAGAGATCTTTACCGGGATGATAATGCCCTGATTGTTCATTTGCTGATCAAAGCAGGAGAAAAATTATTACCTCATAAAACACCTGTTGATGTGGCATTTTATGTTCTGGAAGGTAGAGGCATTGTTTTTATCGGTGAAGAAAAAAAAGAAGTTGAACAGGGTACAATGATCGAAAGTCCGAAAGATATTACCCATTTCTGGTATAATGAGAGTAAAAAAGATCTTCGGATACTGGTTATTAAAGTTCCAAATCCAAAGTCAAACCCCAAAATTATTTAAGAGAACGAAATGAAAATATTAAATATATTACGAACTGTTTCTTTTGTAGCAACACTTTTGACTACCATTCCATTATTTATTAATTATCTTATGGGAAATCCTCCGGCACATCAAATGATTGTGCATTTGCATGTGTGGTTTGGACTGGCATTTTTTATCTTGGGGATCACGAGCATGATCTTGATGAAAAAAGATAAAAAGTCATAGTCTGTGGTTAATATATTTGTATTGTTCACTGAACTGTGAAAAATTATGTTGAAAAAAATAAAACGATAAGGTGCTATATGAGTGAATTGATCAATAATTCATTAGATCGGAAAGCCAAATTAAAGAAATTAATTTTAAAATTGCATGAAGGTGAATCTCAAGAAACGGTTCGTGCAGAATTGACAGAAATATTATCTCAGGTGCCGTACGGAGACGTAGTTGAAGTTGAGCAGGAATTGATCAGCGAAGGTTTGCCTGAAGAAGAGGTTTTGAAGCTATGTGATATTCATTCAGCCGTTCTACATGGCAAGGTTGATCTTACGGGAGCCAAAGAAGTTCCTGAAGGTCACCCTGTTGATGTGATGAGGAAAGAGAATGTCGAATTGAAAAAAGTAACCGCTCAAATTCGGGCACTGCTTGAAAAAATTCCCGCTTCAGATGAAGAAGATCTTGCAAAAGAGCTCCTGGGGATTCGAGCCTTATTTAATCAACTTTTTGATGTTGATAAACATTATCAGCGTAAAGAATATTTGATTTTTCCCTATTTGGAGTCAAAAGGTATTACCGGTCCCCCCAAAGTATTATGGGGAAAAGATGATGAGATCCGCGAATTAGTAAAAGGCGCCATTGAATTGTTAAAGATAGATGGGATCTCCCGCAAAGAACTTTTGGCATCTGCCGACATGGTTCTGCTTCCTGCAGCGCAGGGAATTGACGACATGGTCATTAAAGAAGAAGAGATCCTGTTTCCCATGAGCTTAGATAACATCTCAGATGGTGAATGGTATGAGGTTGCAAAACAATCTATAGAAATTGGTTTTTGCCTCTATGATCCGCAAGTGGAATGGCGTCCCGAGGGCGTTGCAGAAGAATCCATTAATGAGATCCAACAAAGCGGCGGACATATTCAACTGCCCTCCGGTGGTTTTAATGTTGAAGAATTATTGGCTATCCTGAATCATCTGCCTGTAGATATAACCTTTGTCGATCGTAACGATAAGGTCAAATATTTTTCACAAGGTGCCGAGCGGGTATTCCAGCGAAATCGTGCTATTTTGAATCGTGATGTTCGTCTCTGCCATCCGCCGGCAAGTGCACATATCGTAGATAAGATCGTTGAAGATTTTAAAAACGGCAAGCAAGATAAGGCGCCTTTTTGGATCAACATGGGTGGCAAAATGATACATATAGAATACATTGCCTTGCGAAACGATAAAGGCGAGTATCTCGGAACACTGGAAGTCTCACATGATGTTAGCTATTATCGCGAACTCAAAGGTGAACAACGTATTTTATCTTATAAATAGAGGTGATTATGATCATTACACCAAAATCTAAATTAATGCAAGTTCTTGAGGCATATCCGGAATTGGAAGATAAACTGATCGCATATATTCCTGTATTTAAAGATCTCAAGAATCCTATTTTAAGAAAAACGATCGCAAAGATCGCAACCATGCAACAGGTTGCGGCAATTGGAAAAATCAAGGTGGAGGACCTTATTAATATGTTAAGAAAATTAGTTGGACAAGATTGTATAGAAAGCTCCGAAGATTTCGAAGTAAAAA
>CAYPTO010000043.1:0-8380 GCA_964413625.1 uncultured bacterium | reverse complement strand
CGACCATTCCAAATTCTTCGAGTGGTAATTCACGCAGTTTGTCGTAACCCTGTTCTGCAAAATCACGCCAAAAAGGATTGTGGTAATAGGTGCTGGTACCGGCAACGCGCAAATAGTCTCCACCCGCAGCATTGGCATGAATGGAAATAAAAATATCAGCATCAAGAGAATCAGTTAAAAGCCAGCGTTCACGAAGTTTCGGCGCAGTATCTTCCGGTCTGATCTCTACGACGTCATAGCCCATTTCCCTCAACATATCTCTAACCTTTTCAGCCGTATCGCGGTTGACGACTTTTTCCTTAAGTCCGGATAATCCTACAGCACCCCAGTTCCATTCTCCGCCATGACCGGCTTCAACTGCTATTCGCAGCTCATTGCGGATGGGCGGATATTTTACGGTAAATGACAGGTATTTTTCATTTTGTTTAATATCATAACCCCAGATATTGTTATCTCTCAGATTCACAAAAATATCATATGTTTCCGAATCACGCTGTTCCCAAGATATATGATCTATGACTTCCAATCCCTCACGATGTGTAAGCCAGGTGCTTGATGATTGTACGCCGTACAATCTTATCCTGATCCGTTGTTGCTCAGGTTGAGCCATAACGGTATAGGGCACCGGTTCAGTCCATGGAATCGTCAGTAGATCACGAACCGTATCGGGTTTAACGGAAAGATTAAAAAGGTTGAAATGCGGACTTGGAGTCCCGGGAGGTAAAACCTTAACTTCAGCTTCCGGAATATAGCCCACATCGGTTTGACTCAATTGTAATCTATAAGTAGAACCAAATTTTCCGCTTGTTCTAAAACGTACACCCTGAGGATATTCCTGTATGTAGGGGCCACCGAGCCGAACTTCTCCAAGTGAATAACTGACCTGTGAAAAATCAGAGATACTCTCAACGACCGGAAATTTGTACCTATCCTGAATGATCAGGGTAAGTGGCAAATTGTAAGAATAATTTTCCCCTCTGACATCTCTTGCCGCAACCTGAAGGTAAACAATGCTGTTCGTTGGAAACATCTTACAAGGGACCTCCCCAACATAGCGTTTTCCATTGTAATACAAGGGTAAAGGCGAGCCGTTGGCATAAAGCAAGATCGTATCCATTTCATCAACCAGCATAGAAGTAAAACTGACCCGTAAATAATCATCCGGCGGTAATAAAACCGTATCTTGAGGACTAACAGACTTCAGAACCACTGCATGTTTTGTTGTCGTATCGGGCATATTACCATAATAGATGTCTTCATAAAACAGGCTTTTATTCCGAGCGGTAACGGATCCTCTGACGATGGTACGCTGTCCAAATGGCCTTAAAGCGATCTCTTTAAAGAAAATATGTGTATGACTGTAAGCTTCTATCGATTCATCATTTATACGCGTATCGCCCGTACTTGCTCTAAAAAGGAAGGAAAAGCTGGAATCAGTTGTCATGAATTCCGGTGCTTTCCGCAATTCTATAAATTGTGCGGGACGTTGTACTTCATTTTTAGATTTAACTATATACCTGTAGGGAACCGTCCATTCCCGGGTTTGAAAGTTCATTTTTTCCTGCATGCTTTGCAATTTTAAATATTTCGGCATGTCCTGAATTATCATTGTTAGCTTATTGTACTGATCAAGAAAGTGAAAAGCTCTGTCATGATCGGTAAAAATGATATCGTTGGGAACATTTTGATCTGAAAGATCAAGTTCTACTGCTTTACTTTCCTTATGCGTACGAGCCATAAAAGGCAGATCCGCCTTATCGGTAAAAAGTGATTTACCCTTAAGGGCATCTTCTGCCGAACAGACCACAATTCCCTTTGCGCCCTGTTTCACAGCGTACTCAAGCTCTTTTTTAAGATCATTTCCTCGATAGATCTCTTCATCACCACGCAAAGAAGGAATAATATAATCTCTTAATTCCGATGTCTGATAATACATATTAAAAAGTGAGCTGAACGATTTGTTCCTTACATGAATTTTAGGCACCAGCACGTCGATCAGTCCTCTTTCCAACCAGCTTATTCCATCCTGGAAATAATAAGTATCGGCTGCATTCATGGTTCTAAAACTTTTAGATTTATGTATTAATGCATGGGTCTCGGCTGAAATTGTTAAATACGGCTTCAATAATTTAACTTCAGTGACCAAGGCTTCAAGACATGACGTTACAATATCCTGTGCATAAGAATTTATATCAAGGTGCGAAAAAGTTTGAATAGATGCATGCTGACGAATAAAAGCCTGGGTTTCTAGTATTTGGTTATTGGGATAATAAAGATGAGTGAAATGAATTCCGTCAAGCATGTAATTAGTGACGAGTTCATTGACCTGTTGTTTTAAATAAGAGATTACCTGGGGATTTGATGGATCAAGAAAATAACAGGCATTTTCTGCGATCGGTGCAAAAGAATCATCTGCAACGATCCATATTTTTCCATTTTGATTATATATGTGATCAGCTGATTTCGGACGATTGACCAAGCTATAAGCTGTCAGAACATCAAACTGAGCATAAAGATGCAATCCTTGAAGATGAGCTTCATTTAACGCAAACTGCAAAGGGTCATAGCCGGGATCCTGTTCATTGAATAAAGTAGTCCAGGAACCATTTTGGGTAGGGTAAATACTCTCCCCGGCTTCCCTCACCTGAAAATAAACCGTATTATAGTTGTTTTCTTTTGCATCGATCATAATTTTACGAATTGTATTCTGCTGAGCTTCCGCACCCTGTTCATAAGCCCAATCGGTAGCAAGGACCACCAAACCCTGAAGTGCTGAAACAGCCGACAATGGGATGGTAAAAAGAAACATTATTACAAATAATAATCCGAATTTTCGTCTGTTTTTCATTGAAGAGTTCAAATCTTTTGTCATTGTATCACCAACCTTGTTATTTTTGTCATAAAAATATAGTTAATCAAACATAAAAATAAAACAGGAGAATACGATATCCTCCTGTTTTTTTGCTGTCGGAGCGACAGGATTTGAACCTGCGACCCCTTGAACCCCATTCAAGTGCGCTACCGGGCTGCGCCACGCTCCGAAAAAGCTGCTTAATTTAAATTAATTACCCTTTTTGTGCAATAGAAATAAATGCTTTATGATTTTTAATATTTTTGAAATATTTTATGTCGTGTTTCCGTAAGACGTGAGGCATAAAGGGTGATACAGATCACAGCTAATTTTTAGGACTTGAGATTAATTTAGATTTTCGCCAATTTCATTTCGGAATATAAGGAAGACAAAATAAAAACCCATGAAGACCTTGATGTTTGGAAAATAAGTATAGACCTTGTCATTAAAATATATTCAATCACAGACAAATTAATCGAAAATAAAAAATATGAGCTTTCTAAACAAATGCGACGAGCAACTGTTCCTATTCCGTCAAATATTGCGAAAGGAGCTGCCCGTTCCAGTGATAAAGAGTTTATTAAATTTCTTTATTATTCTTTAGGATCATTAACTGAATTAGAAACACAACTTGTCATTTCAAAAAGATTAGGTTTGATTGAAAACAATGAAATAATGAATGAACTGAATAAGATTAAACAAATGATCCTTGGTTTGATACGCTTCCTAAAAAAATAGAATAAAAAAAATTGCTATTTCCCGACTATCCCCGATGCAAGCATACGAGGTATTTTCTCGATTAAAGAACTAAAGCAAATTACGAAAATACTTTTCACGCTGTCTCACGTTTTACGTCTCACGCCTCATTTTATTCGTTTAAAATATCAATTATATCTCTGATATTTCCTGATATCTTCCTTAAAAGTTCTTTTAGCTCGGGATCGCTCTTAGCTTCTTCTTTTATCTCAGATATTTCTTCCGGTCCTTTAATAACTGAAAGTTCAGGTGTTAGTTCCGGTTCGATATGTTCAATTTCTTTGCCTATATCCGGTTCTTTAAATAATTGAGAAGCTTTAGATTGAGGTTCAATAAGTTCTTCAGAAATGGATTTTTCTTTAACAACTTCCTCTTCCTTCGCTTCATCCAATGGATATATAAAGGTTTCCTCAGTGGGAGTTACTATCTTGAATTGCGGTTCAGTTTCAGCCTTTTCTATCGGTTTAATTTCCGGTTTGGGACTTTCTACTTTTTTTTCTATCGTTTTGACGATCAATTCTTCAGGTTTAGATTCGACTTCAACAGGTGCTTCAACTTTTTTTTCTACAGATGCTTTGACCGGCTCGATCTCATTCAATTCCTGTAGTTTGCGTTTATACAAACCTTCTGCTTTTAGATCCATAATCACTTCATTCGCTCCGTGGATCGACAGATGTTTATCATGCACATAATGGTTGATCATACGCAAAATAGCAATATCATCTTTTTTATAAATACGATTACCTGCACGGTTCTTTTGGGGCTTTAATTCTTTAAATTCAGATTCCCAGTAACGGATCACCGATTGCTTGATATCCAGCATTTCACTGATCTCACTGATAGAATAATATAACTTCTTGATTTCCTTATACTTCATAACCATACCTCTGTAAAAATACTTACTTAAAGATACACCTATAAGTGCTTAATATTCAAGCATATTTTGATATTATTTTAAATAATTTATTTAGACTTGCGAAGTCGTTGTATCAGTCGGGAAAACAAGGAAAAAGAATGAAATACACCCTCTTTAATACTCTCAAAAAAAAGATCAAATGGACATTTTCGTATTTTACGTAAAACACTAAAACGGCTATCGACAATACGATAAACTGCCGAGCGGGATATGACACCATAGCGTGATGCTTCTGTGAAACCGACCAAATTCTTATATCCGGAAACTTTAGCAGATGCCACCACTCCGGCATTATAAACTCCAAAAGGAAAGCAAAATGTTTCAACTTCATGATCGATAATAGAAGAAATTATCTCTTTTGAATGTTTAAGTTCATATGTAACCGAATTGGGATCCAGACCTGTCATCGCTCGGTGATTCTCACCATGCGAAGCGATCTCCCATCCTTCACGGTGTAATAGTTTCAATTGCTCTTCATTCATATGCCGTGAAAAAATATTTCCGGGAGTAAAATCCCAGGTGTTTTTTTTACCAATATAATTGGTCAGAACGAATACGGTAGCACTAAAACCCAGTTCCTTTAATAATGGATAAGCATTTTCATAAACACTTTCATATGCATCATCAAAAGTCAAAACAAAGTAATTATCCCGTGGATCTTCCAGATATTTCCGCAAGCTTAAACCTATATAGCCTTTTTCTGCAAGAAAACGCATTTGGCGTTCAAAAGTATGGGGATAAAGCATGGTAAAAGACAGTTCCCACTGTCTCGTTATTTTATGATATGCCAGTACGGGATATTTAAGTTTTTTTCCCATTTGGTTTTAGTAATAAAGTATGGAATAATGATTCATCAAACAGTTCCTGAGATATATCCTGAATGTCTTTAGGTCTGACAGCTTCGATCTTTTTGAGTGATTCATCTATGCTAACGATCTTATTATAACGTATATGCTGCTGTATCATGCGCTCCATTTGATTGTACATACTTTCCAATCCCATGACCATTGAGCCTTTGCTTTGGGCTTTCACTTTATCCAATTCAAGTTCACTGATACCATCATTTTTTAGTTTTTTAAATTCTTTCCAGATCAACTCTTTTAAGGTGTCCACATGTTTAAGATCCGTGGCAATATATACACCGAACAAACCGGTGGTCTTAAAAGCATCAATGAATGAATAAATTGTATAAGCAAAACCGTATTTTTCACGGATATTATGAAAAAGACGGGATGTCCTGCCTGCGCTCAGAATTGAGTTAAGAACGGCATAGGCGACCCGACGTTCATCGTTATAGCCCATGGAACGACGACCAATAAGCAAATGGGACTGAGCAATATCTCTGGAAATGATACGATCTTTTTCAAGAGGATCAATAAGTGGAAATTCATCGCGGGCATGTGTAATGGTTTTATAATCACCCATCATAGCTTCGACTTTTTTAACTACTTTTTTATGATCCAAAGCACCTACCGCCACCACTGTTATGCGATAAGAGGTATATTGATTGTCAACAAAATCACGGATAGTATCCAATGTAAAAGAAGATACAGTCTCTATATTTCCCATGATCGGGTAACCGTAAGGATGTTTAGGGAACATTTGCTCCATGAAGGAATCGTTGGCAATATCCTGAGGAGTATCCAATGAATCGCGGATCTCTTCAATGACCACATTCTTTTCGCGTTCAATTTCATCTTTGGGATAAGTTGAATTTATAACGATATCGCAGAGGACTTCCAGAGCCGTATCCAGCTCAGAATCAAGTACACGGGCATAATACCCTGTCAATTCACGACTGGTATAAGCATTTACCTGACCGCCACGGGATTCAATATCTTCAACAATATCGTATGCTGTCCGGTTCTTTGTCTGTTTAAATGACATATGCTCAAGAAAATGCGCAATACCGTTATTTTGTGGATTTTCATCGCAAGATCCGGCTTGAATAAAAATACCAACCGCAACCGATCGAACAAAGTCAACCGATTGGGTCAGTGTTGTTATTCCATTATTTAAAACGGTTTTATGATAGGGTAATTGCATTAAATCCGTTTGGGATTATCGACGACGATCCCGTGAATGGTTATTATTTGGTCTTCTGTCGGAACGTGGTTTCCGTTCGGGTTCGACATAGCCTTCAGGTGGTGCTGTTGTCCGTTTAATACTCAAGTTCATACGACCCTGACTATCAATTTCAAACAATTTAACCTTAATAGCTTGATTCTCCTTAACAACATCAGTCACGGCGTTGGTACGGTCCCAACTCATTTCTGAAATATGGATCAAGCCTTCTTTGCCGGGCATGAATTCAGCAAATGCGCCGAAATCCATTAAACGGGTAATACGAGCATCGTAGATCTTACCAACTTCAGGTTCAGCAACCAATGCTTTTACCCAGTCTTCGGCTTCTTTTGCTTTAGCGGCATCCATGGTAAAGATCTTAACGACTCCGTCTTGATCGATATCCATTTCAACACCGGTTGTTGCAATGATCTCTTTAATAACCTTACCGCCCGGTCCTATAACCGCACCGATCTTTTCAGTATCGATCTTCATAGCGCTCATACGAGGAGCCCACTTACTGAGCTCAGAGCGAGGTGTATCTAAGCCTTTTCTCATTTCATTCATGATATGAAGACGACCTTCTTTTGCCTGCTGCAATGCTATTTTCATCAGATCAAACGATAATCCCTGGATCTTCAGGTCCATTTGAATGGCAGTAATACCATCTTCAGTACCTGTTACCTTGAAATCCATATCGCCATAATGATCTTCTTCACCGAGAATATCTGAAAGAACGGCAAACTTGTCACCATCGGTGATCAAACCCATTGCAATTCCCGATACCATCTTTTTCAAAGGGACACCTGCATCCATCAGAGATAGACAGCCACCACAAACGGATGCCATGGATGAAGAACCGTTAGCTTCCATAATATCCGATACAACACGAATTGTGTATGGAAAATCTTTCGTTGAAGGAAGAACAGGTTTCAATGAACGTTCTGCAAGATTACCATGACCGACTTCTCGACGGCTAACGCCGCGGATCATACGAGCTTCTCCGGTACAGAAAGGCGGGAAATTGTATTGTAGCATATAGACTTTGTCTTCTTTACCATCAATGCTGGCCAATAATTGGGCATCAGGTGATGATCCAAGCGTTGTAACTACCAATGCCTGAGTTTCACCGCGAGTGAAAAGTGAAGAACCGTGAACACGTGGGAGGACTGATACCTCTGCTGTGATCTTACGGATCTCATTGGTTTTTCTACCGTCAACACGAACACCTTTTTTTAAGATCTTTTTGCGAATTTCTTCTTTATGGATGTCATGCACGATGCTTTTTACATCATCTTCACATTCGGGATATTCTTCTTCGAGTGCTTCAATGATCTCAGCTACAAGTTTATCTTCCGCATCACCGCGTTCTTGTTTCATTGTAATAGAGAGAATATCATTCATTTTCTTGCCAACCATTTTAACAACGGCAGCATTAAATGCTTCATTTTCTTCTTCAACAGGTTTTTCGCGTTTTTCAGGTTTGATCTTAGTAACTAATTCATCTTGTAATACGATAAATTCAACAATAGCTTCATGAGCTGCTTTAACCGCACCCAAGAATACTTCTTCAGACACTTCTTTTGTTTCACCTTCAACCATCACGATAGAATCTCTTGATCCGGCTACAACAATTTCCAAATCTGTTTCATCAAGCTGGGTATATGTAGGGTTAATGATGTATTCTCCATCTATTCGTGCAACACGAACCGATGCAATAGGACCTTCAAAAGGAATGTTAGAAATACTTAAGGCAGCCGAAGCGGCAACCGTACCCAACATATCCGGTTGGT
>CAYPTO010000042.1:0-8415 GCA_964413625.1 uncultured bacterium | reverse complement strand
AGGGCAACTCATGAAGCGAAAGCCGACTATGTGATTTCGGGATTATTAAACTTACGGCAACCCACAAAAGGTCATTTCATGAATTTTATAAAAACAACATTTCCCGAATTATATTCTACTTATGTTAATTATTATTCCGGCAAGTTCGACAAAAAGGCCTACCGTCAAACGGTATATCGAAGGATCTCAAAACTAAAAAGAGAATATCCACTGCCTCCAAGGCGGCAACCTTTCCCCAAAACCCCTGAACAATTAAAATTGTTTTAGTGAAGCGTGTCAAATCAACATTGTTAACACCCCATGCACACCACTATTCACTATTTTTACTTTTGCCTTTATACTTTTGTCTTTTGCTTTGTTATGCTTATATTCCATTCAGTAATGTTTGAATAATGGAGGGAAACATGAAAAACATATTACGCATTTTACTTGTATTGGCTATCTTGTTAAGCTCATTCGCTTTTGCGGAAGATGAATTTGTTAAAACAGGGATTAATGTCGGGCCATTGCCGTCGGTTGCTTATAATTCAGATACCGGTTTTCAATATGGATTATTGGCAAATATCTTCTTTTATGGAGATGGTGCTATTTATCCGGATTACTATCACAATCTGTATGTTGAATGGAATCGAACAACTAAAGGAGCCGGCCTCGCACAGGTTACCTATGATTCAAAATACTTGATTCCAGATGTCCGGGTTACTGCAGATCTTAGTTATATTGAAAAAAATGCATGGGGATTCTATGGTTTCAATGGCGCCGAATCACAGTATAATGCTAGCTGGTTAGATACGGGTGCGGTTGATTTCAAAAACCCACTTTACTATGCTATGAAAAGAAACAATTTTCGTTTTACGGCAAACTTTCAAGGAAACATAACCAACAAATCATTTCGTTGGCTGGGTGGTTTGGGTTATTTGAATTTTGATGTTAGTTCAGTAAAAGAAACAAAAGCCTGGAGCCCCATAAACGATAAGAAAAACTATGCGGTTCTTTCTACCTTATATGATGACCTTTTGGACTGGGACGCTATAGATTCAACTGAAGCAAATGGTGGTCCGGTTACTTATTTAAAAGCTGGGTTAGTATATGATACTAGAGATAACGAAGCTTGCCCGATGAGCGGACTTTGGGAAGAGTTGATTTTAACATATGCTCCCGGTATAAATGGTTTAAACGAAAGCGGATGGTTGCAGCTATCAGCTATTCACCGTCAGTATTTTACACTTGCACCTGATAAATTATCTTTGACATATCGTTTGGGCTATCAAGGGATTATTGCCGGGAAACAGCCATTTTATCTTCAGGGAAATATGCCAAATTCAAAAAGTAATGTTGACGGACTTGGTGGAAGTAAAACTGTTCGCGGAATTATGGCTGCAAGATTAGTAGGTGATGCTTATGTTTATGGAAATCTTGAAGTTCGCTGGAAGATCATAAGATTCAATTGGATCGGCCAGAGCTGGTACTTTGGCATTAATCCTTTTGTTGATGCCGGTATGGTTGTAAAACCTTATGATTATGCTAAGTCAAATATTCCCGCAGTAGGCTATTTAACTGACAATAGTGAAACAGTTCACCTTGGATATGGTTTAGGTATCAAACTAGCTATGAACGAAAATATGATCTTGGCTGTAGATTACGGTTTCGCCGGTTCAAGCAATGATGGTAGTACCGGACTTTATATTGGACTTGGTTATCTTTATTAAACGAATATGAAATATTTATTTATAGCGTTGGGCGGTGCTCTTGGTGCCGTCCTTCGTTTTTCAGTCTCATCCCTGCTTTACACATCTAACGGAAATTTTCCTTGGGGAACGCTTGTTGTGAATGTTCTGGGTACATTTTGTCTTGCTCTTTTTTTGGGCATATCGGGAAGCGAACACCACACTTGGAACTTCTTTTTGGCAATTGGACTTCTTGGGGCCTTTACAACATTTTCAACATTTAGCATGGAAACTTTTTTCTTGTTCAAGACAGCATCTGCTTGGTTTGCTATCGTAAATATGGCAGCAAATATGGGTTTAGGTTTAGGTGTTGCGATTGGTGGATTTTACTTAGGTGAATATTTAAGATAAAATCATCTTGTCTTGTGTCTTGATTTTTGTTTCTTGTATCTTCTCTTTTTCTTAATCTTGGCCTCAATCTCAACCTTGACCATAAAATAATTTTCACTGCTATTGCTTTCTGAAGAAAATCATCATAATTTTAATTGTTTATTTATAATTGGCCCAGGTATTTACAAGAGCCACTACCGCAAGTTCGGAGTGGCACGTTTTATATTAACGAGTAATTTAAGGAGTTGTACCATGGCAAAATACCGTATTGGTTGGTTACCGGGTGATGGTGTAGGTAATGAAGTGATGGAAGCAGCAAAGATCGTTTTGGATAAACTTGAACTGGATGCCGAATTTGTACATGGCGATATTGGCTGGGAATACTGGAAAACGGAAGGTGACGCCCTTCCGGAACGTACAATTGAGATGTTGAAAACGGTTGACTGCGCGCTTTTTGGTGCTATCACATCCAAACCAAAAGAAGAAGCCGAAAAAGAACTGGATTCCGAAATGCAAGGCAAGGGTTATGTTTATTTTAGCCCGATCGTCCGCTTGCGTCAACTCTTTGATCTGCACACCAATATGCGCCCATGTAAAGCGTATAAAGGTAATCCCTTAAATTATAAAGATGAGATCGATATTACGATCTTCCGTGAAAATACCGAAGGCATGTATGGTGGTATCGAGTTCTACCCGCTTCCCAAAGACGTTTATGATGTTTTAGATAAAAATCATCCCAAAATGAAAAAGTTTAAAGATGCCGGACTTGAAAATATTGCACTTTCCACTCGTATTATGACCCGCCAGGGATGTAAGCGCATTGTAACCAATGCATTTGAGTTTGCTAAAAAATACGGTAAGAAAGCTGTTACCGTTTGCGATAAACCAAATGTTTTGCGCGAAACCGGAGGTTTAATGATCCGAACGGCACGTGAAGTTGCAAAGAAATATCCGGGTATTGAACTTTGGGAAACAAATATTGATGCCCAATGTATGTGGTTGGTGAAAAACCCGGCCAACTACGAAGTCATCGTAGCGGAAAATATGTTTGGCGATATTCTGTCAGATCTATCAGCCCAGTTGGTTGGCGGACTTGGTTTTGCCTGCTCTGCGAATATTGGGGATAAACTGGCTGTGTTTGAGCCGACCCATGGTTCTGCGCCGAAATATTATGGACTTTACAAAGTTAACCCGACCGCGATGATCCTGACGGTAAAAATGATGCTGGACTGGTTAGGTGAAAAAGAAATGGCCGAAAAACTTGAAACAGCCGTTTCCGAGGTTATTTCAGAAGGAAAAGTCCGAACCTATGATATGGGTGGCGACAACACTTCTTTGGAAGTTGCAGAAGCGGTTGCTGAGAAATTATAAGCAGTAATTAGAATGAACATATAAACCCGGCATTTGCCGGGTTTTTTATAATAAGAATGTTAATCAAAATGCTTTGGCATTTTGCGATTGATCCCCGGGGAAAAACGCAGAGACAAGACAATGCCCTGTCTCTACAAGTCATTATATATCTATCGCAAAAGCTTCGCTTTTACTTAAACTAAAAAAGCGATATTTGTGGATCTATCGGTTTGTAAAAATTCATCTGCGTCGCTAAACGTAATTTTCTGCAGATTTGGTAGTATGTATTATTTATTTCTTCAGCATTGGGGCTATCACATTCATAGGTGTTCCCAAATCTATCAATATATTTCTCTTTTAATCCGTGAAAGTATTTATCCAATTTGTCATAGAACCATTCCCTTTGTCCATGACGCTGGGTAAGCCTCGGCCACATTAAGGCGTATTTGGCTCCAACTTGGTGTGCATGTTGAATCAATTCTGTAATGTTCTCAATAGAATCTGTTATCCAGGGAAGAACAGGGGAGATAATGATCCCGGTATAGATCCCTGCTGCCGAAAGGATTTTCATGGCTTCAAAACGCTGCGAGGGAAGCGGAGCTCCGGGTTCGATTGTTTTTGCAAGTTCATCATCATTGGTCGTAATGGTAAAAGAAACCGCGGCATAAACTTTTGAAATACTTCTTAAAATATCCAGATCACGGACAACCGTATTACTTTTTGTTATGATGTGAACGGGAAATTGATATCGATAGATCAATTCCATTGCCTGCCGTGTTAACCCCAATTCCTCTTCGATCGGCATATAAGAGTCGTTCATGTTTCCGGTTCCAATGGTTTGCTTTTTGCGTTTTGCGGAGAGTTCTTTCCTTAGGAGGTCTATGGCATTTTCTTTGATCAGAATATCGGAAAAATTATCAATTTTATAACAGGCAGATCGAGAGTCACAATAAATGCATTGATGTTGACACCCACGATAGATATTCATGTTATAGGATATCCCAAAGGGATCAAAGCCCTTGGAATGAAGAGAAGATAAGATCGATTTTGCGTGTATTTTTTTAATCATATTGACCACAAAATTATTGTCTATAGAAACATGCCATGGCATGTCTCTACGATATATACATTTTTATTGTAGAACCACATTATGATGTGGCTCTACAAGTAGTCACCAGTTACCTTCTTTAAGGACCGTTTCGATCATGGCAAGATAATTTTCGGGTTTTACATATTCCGGAATTGAATTCGAAGAACCGGCACACCAGCCGCCTTTTCCCTTGGCAATATTGATGAATTTTCGCGTCAGATCGCGGATTTCATCTGGAGTTGCACGACAAAGCTGATCTACATCGATACCACCGCAAAGACAAATTTTATCTCCCACGCGATCTTTCAATTTTGCCATATCCATTGAAATAGGTTCCACAGGATGCAGACTGTTAATACCTATGTCTTCAATAAGATCCGGCATGATATCATAAAGGACACCATCGGAATGGTATATAAATGGGATATTACGGTTTTTTGCAAGTTCACCGATGCGTTTCAAGTAAGGGAATAAATGTTCACGATAAAAATCCGGGTTTACCATAAGCCCGGAAGAATAAGCAAGATCGTCGCTGTACCAGAGCACTTTTACAAAATCCATGCTGGCCATGGTTTCGAACATACTGAGTACCAATTTTCCGATTTTGTCAAATATTGCAACGATCAGATCGGGATCTTCGTACATTTTCATAGAAAAATTTTCAAATCCCATCATTTCCCAAACAGTCGTATATATATCGCCGTACTGACCAATAATTCCCATATCGTCAGGAATTAATTTTCCGGCTTCTTCCAAGCGGGAAAATTCAAGATCATTAATTTTTGCCCATTGGTATTTTTCAAAAGATTCCCAGTCCGTAACAACACCATCATGTTCAGATGACCAGGATCTATCTGTAGCAACATTGGCATTTTTAGCGATTGAACGATTTGTCTCAATATGAATACCCGGTTGGACCTTAATAAAATCGTATCCCAAACCACGCATAAATGCGATCTCATCTTTAACGCTTGTAGCAGGTTTCCCCAGAATTGCTTTTCTCATATCTGGATGGATGCCCAACTCGATCAAAGGAATATAGTCATTCGTTTTGTTGAATAGCGTTTGTTGAAAATGTTCAAAATTTGGTTTGCGTAAATGAGAAAACATAGGGCTATCCTTTTTATGCTTGAATATCAAGAAGTCGTTTTGCTTCCTGAACGGCTTGATTTGCATTTTTGGCATAACCTTCTGCACCTATTTCTTTAGCAAATGCGGG
This sequence comes from uncultured bacterium, assembly GCA_964413625.1. Lineage (GTDB taxonomy): Bacteria > Fidelibacterota > Fidelibacteria > Fidelibacterales > Fidelibacteraceae > M50B103. The sequence goes on along the minus strand of CAYPTO010000042.1, from coordinate 2,699 downwards.
AGTTACGGAAGCACCGCCAATGAAGACTTTATTATCAAGTCCGTTTGTCCGTAAAAGTTCTATCACACCTTTCATATTTTTCATGGTAACTGTTAACAGTGCCGACATACCAATAATAGCTTTCGGGCTATTTTGGGCAACTTCAAGAAATTTTGGCGCAGCAATGTTAACACCAAGATCTTCAATTTCAAATCCGGCACCTTCCAACATCATGCAAACAAGGTTTTTGCCAATATCATGCAGATCACCCTGAACAGTACCAATAATAACTTTTCCTAATATCAGATCCGATCCTTCAATCAAGAAAGGTTTGATCAATTCAAGCCCTGATTTCATTGCCTTGGCCGAAAAGAGCATTTCAGGGACAAAGATCTCATTATTTTCATATCGTTGACCTACAATGGTCATTGCGGGAATAAGTCCTTGGGTCAAGATGTCTTCAACGGCAACACCTTCAGCAATTGCCTGTTGTGTCAGCTCGTGTACACCTTCCTGACCTTCCATATTTTTGGGGAATTTTGATCCGGCATCAATGTGTCCCTGTACAACACAATGTTTGATGGATTCAAGTATCGGCATAATCTCTCCTTAGTCATTTATTTAAGTAAAAGAATATATCGTATATATGACAAAGTATCAATAGAAAACCCCGAATGATATATATTTTTTGAATAATTGAGGAAATATTAACAATATCATCAACAATATGTTTGTTTTACGACAAATTATAAATATCGAAATAATATTATTTTGCCGGCAACAGGATATTTTATAGATGTTTTTAAATTAAAAATTCCCTAAGTTTTCAGCAAATAAATATTTGCTATAAAAGGAGCGCAAAATGAAACAACTTAAAAGTATTCTTCTCGATATTAAGAAGCTGGAATCTGCCGCATCTGTATTGCATTGGGATCAGGAAACCTATATGCCAAAAGGCGGCGGGGATTTCCGTGCTGAGGTATTGGCTTTTTTAAGTTTGACGGGGCATCAAATGGCTACGGGCCAAAAACTTAAAGATGAATTATCTCGCCATATAGATTACGATACCGGCAAGTTGATAAATATCACATTAAACGATGAAGAAAAACGCATAGTATATTTAGCGTGGAAAGATCTTAAAAAACAGGTTGCCTTACCGGATGATTTTGTTGAAGAAATGTCCCGGCATGTTTCTGCAACCCAACAGGCGTGGACCGGCGCCCGGAAAGAAAAGGATTTTTCCGCTTACGCTCCGTTCCTGGAAAAAATGATTAAACTTAAAAAACAAGAGGCTGAATATCTCGGATATAAGAATAAGCCCTATGATGCTCTGCTTGATCAGTTTGAACCCGGTATGACAACAGATAGTGTGACAAAACTTTTTGGTGGACTAAAAGAACGATTGGTTGAATTGGTAAAAAAGATTAGTAAATCGAAGCAAATAGACGACGCTATTTTACAGCAATCATTTGATACCGATGAACAATGGAAATTTGGTATGAAAATAGCTGAAGCGATCGGCCTGAATATGGATAGTGCCCGCCAGGATGTATCGGCGCATCCTTTTACAATCGGCCTGCATCCCGATGATGTGCGTATTACGACACGATTGAATGATAAAATGTTACTTTCGGGTTTATTTTCCACCATTCATGAAAGCGGACACGCTATCTATGAACAAGGGCTTCCCAAAGAACATTTTGGCACACCTCTGGGGGAAGCAGCTTCTTTCGGGATCCATGAAAGTCAATCCCGTCTCTGGGAAAATGTCATTGGTCGGTCAAAAGAGTTCTGGACCTATGCTCTTCCTATTTTAAAAGGACATTATTCGCAGTTGAAAAATGTTAGTTTAGACGATTGGTATCGCATGATCAATATAGTCAAACCGTCAATGATTCGTGTTGAATCTGACGAGGTTTATTATTCTTTACATATTATGCTTCGTTTTGATATTGAAAGTGCTATTATCAACGGTGATATGAATGTTAAAGATATTCCCGCCTTGTGGAACAAAAAAATGAAAGAATATTTTGGGATCACACCCAAAAATGATGCCGAGGGTGTCTTGCAGGATGTTCATTGGTCCTTTGGAGGTTTTGGTTATTTCCCATCTTATGCCATGGGTAACCTCTACGGGGCCCAAATCATGGAACAAGCCGAAAAAGAGATTCCCGAAATGTGGAAAAAAGTTAGCAAGGGTGAATTTTTACCGCTAAAGAACTGGTTGAATGAAAAAGTTCATGTACACGGTCGATATTATGATCCGGAAGATCTGATCAAAGTTATATCGGGTAAACCACTGAGTGCGGATCCGTTCATGAATTATCTTGAGAAGAAATACAAAAAGATTTATAAATTATAATATTGGATAGTGTCGAAAAATGAGACTTCATTTTTCGATGATTGATTCCCATAGATTATTGTAGATACGTAGCAACCTGTCCTTCGAAGTACGAATAACATAGTAGGATGCTGTGTCTCTACAATGATATACTGGTAATATCGCAAAGTGGCTAGACACTGTCTAGCCACTTTGCATATAGTCGTTTTGATGTAATTGTTATTTATTAGCTATGAATTAATTATTAATTGTCCTTTGCCTGCCCTCCATGGCCTTGACAAAGGGAGAGGCATCCCATTTATTATCGGGCGGCTCCAGCATGCCGTCCATAGCTTCAGCGAAGGATAGAGTCGCCCCTACAACAGCGACAATAGAACGC
>CAYPTO010000041.1:0-8461 GCA_964413625.1 uncultured bacterium | reverse complement strand
GTGATACCCTCGATATTTACTATATAATCAACTTCATCGACTGTAGCAGCACGCGCATCGTTATTATGCACTGTACAGGTAACATCGAAGTCAAAAATATATGAATCGCTTCCATTGGCTGTGAAATTACCTGAAATATCGATCAGAGTAATAGTAGGCATCTGATAAAAGTCTTCATAACCCGCATCCACTTCGGCGGTTCCTGTGACATTCAAGGGAATATCAAATAGATTGTATATGGGATCATCTACATGGAATAGTCCGGTGACTGTATAATTAAGTTCTTCACCGGCATCCAGTTTTGCCAGAATCTTGACGGCATCGCTTGTCACCATGCTCAGGGGTAAAGTCATATCAATAGTAGAATCCGGATAGATATCCATATCAAGAATGGCGGTTTGAGCAGGAAGGGTAATGCCTTCAAGAACGACCTCGTAATCGACATCCGCCACATGCACCTGTCGTTTGTCCATATTTGTTACCAGCATATCGATATCAAGAAAAGCAGTATCGGCCGGGAGTTCCAACAAAGTGTAGCTCGTAATTTCCACTTCAGGTTGTATAAAGAGATCCTCAATTGAACAGGAAAAAAGTGCAAAAAAACTTAAAATAATAAGAATCGTCGATAAATTTTTCATTTTAATAATACCTCCATTTGTTGATTGTTTACTTTTTAAAATACAGATACAAGTAAACATTTACAATGAATAATTGTGCCATTTCGAATAGTCTTCGCTCCGAACCTGCGGGGCGAGAAGACGGGCTTAACATCTTGAACGGATTTTATCCAATGACAACTTAAGCTTTATCGTCTTAGCTTATTGTACCCTTTGCCTTCGTTCTGCTTAATTTTATGCCTTTTTTTTTGCTTTTTGGCAATATAGAATGACAGTCCTTCAACGATCATCCATTCTTGATATTTTTTTCTCAAAAAAATATTCCGAACATTACATCAATAGCTTATATTTTAGCGCGGGGAACAGGCCGCATGGCTTGTCGCGGTAAAGGGTATAAAATTAAAGGATTAGAGATGTTAAAGTCAATTTCACCTCTCGACAGCCGGTATTATAAGCGGGTCGAACCGCTGGGCGATTACTTCTCGGAATATGCATTGATGGGCGCACGTATTTGGATTGAGCTGCAGTATCTTTTGGCACTGGATAAAACCGGACTTTTCAATCCTCTTGGGAAACGTGAGATAAATCGCATTGAAAAAATGTCTGAAAACTTTACTAAAAAAGATTATGATGCGATCAAGGAGATCGAAGCAACTCTTAATCATGATGTTAAATCCTGTGAAGTCTATCTTATTCGGGAATTAAAGCTCAGACAACCCAATATGATCCATTTTGGTCTGACCTCGGAAGATATCAATAATCTGGCCCATTCCTTATTGTTAAAAAAATATCGCGACGAATATCAGTTGCCGCAATTGAAGTCATTTCTGATCTTCATGGGTAAAAAGATCGTTGAATGGAAAAGTATCGCAATGCCGGCTCGGACTCATGGGCAAATGGCCTCGCCCACAACAGCCGGAAAAGAAATGGCGGTTTTTGCATCTAGATTGATGCGGCAATATACCGCCTTGAAGAATTTTAAATTTCGCGGTAAATTAAATGGAGCTTCCGGAAATTATTCCGCTTTTACTTCAGCTTCAAAAGAGATCGACTGGATCCAATTTTCAAAAAAATTCATAGAAAGTCTTGATCTTAAAATGAATCTTGCCACGACTCAGATCGAGGATCACGATACATGGTCCGAATACTTTTTTATTACTAAAATGATCAATACGATCCTAATTGATATGAACGAAGATATATGGATCTATCTGATGTTGGGTTATTTGAAACAGAAAGTAAAAGCCGGAGAAGTGGGGTCATCTACGATGCCGCATAAGGTCAATCCCATCAATTTTGAGAACAGTGAAGGCAATCTTGGTATTGCCAATTCACTTCTTGATCATTTCTCAACTAAATTAAGCCGTTCACGTTTGCAACGGGATCTTTCCGATAGTACTGTGGAACGAAATTTCGGTGTGGCACTGGGTCATACATCTCTTGCTTTGATCGAAACGCAAAATGGATTGAAAAAATTAACTGTCAATGCAGAATTTTGCGAAAAAGAATTGAATGATTATCCGGAATTGCTTGCAGAACCCATTCAAACTATTTTGCGTCGTGAGGGCTTTGCAAATCCATACGATGTAATGAAAAGCCTGACTCGCGGACGAGGGATCACAGTGGCGAATTTAAATAAATTCATTAATTCGTTGAAAGTTTCCGATGATGTTCGCCGGGAATTGGCGGAATTAAGGACATTTACTTATACGGGGATCGCTGAGAAAATCTGCAATGAAGTTCTTAAGGATTTGGGAAAAGGGCTTTAAAAGAGTTGAAGCGTTGAAAAGTTGAGAGTCGAGGGTTGAGAGGAAATATTTTGCCCGGGAACATGATTAGCTCCGGGTTTCAACCCGAGGATTGTTAATCCTAAATAAATCGGGGTTTTATTTTCACTAAATTCCAAGCACCTATACACTATTATCGACCCATCGACCCATCGGCACATTGACATATCGACCTATCGACACATTGACATATCGACACATTGACACATTAACACATCGACACATCGACACATCGACATATCGACACATCGACAAGTATTGATTGAAATGAAAAGAGATAAGTATTTTAAACAATAGGGTAGTTTAAATGAATATTGCAGTTATTGGATCCGGCGGTCGTGAACATGCATTAACTTGGAAGCTTCAGCAATCTGAATTGGCAAAGAAAATATTTGTTCTACCCGGTAATGGAGGAACAAGTAACAATGTTGCTCTTGACGGTTCGGATACCGATGCCTTGAAGGTGTTTTGTAAAGAAAATGATATTGCCTTGATCGTGGTCGGTCCTGAAGTTCCTTTGGCTAATGGTATTGTTAATGCTTTTGCCGATACAGATATTCTTGTCTTTGGTCCGGACCAAGCAGCCGCTCAATTGGAAGGATCAAAGATCTTTTCCAAGAAATTTATGAAAAAATACGATGTGGCAACTGCAGATTTTCAAGTTTTTACAGCTAAAAACGATCCTGCCGATTTGATCAAAAAGATGAAGGGTGAGCTGGTTGTCAAATTTGACGGCTTGGCAGCCGGCAAGGGTGTATATGTCTGTACCTCGGAAGAAGAAGCCTTTTCAGCGATTGAAGATATTAAAATAAAATATGGCGATGATGCCGGATATCTGATCGAAAGTAAATTAAAAGGTCAGGAATTGTCCATTATTGGTGTGACAGATGGAATAAATATTAATTGCCTATTGCCCTCACAAGACCATAAGGCGGCTTATGATGGTGATAAGGGCCCGAATACAGGCGGTATGGGTGCCTATTGTCCCGCACCTTTGGGCACAGAAGAAATCCTGAATAAAATTGATGAGACTATTATCTTGCCGACATTGAACGGAATTGAAGCGGAAGGTTTTAATTATAAAGGTGTGATCTATTTTGGTATTATGCTTGATGGTAACGTTCCCAAGCTACTTGAATATAATGTGCGTTTTGGCGACCCCGAAACGGAAGTGATCCTTCCGGCCTTAAAAAGCGATCTGCTTAAATTGATATTGGCCTCTTTTGACGGTTCTTTAGGTGAAATGGAGTTGGAATTTTACGATGATTATTTTGTTGACGTTGTTCTGACCTCCGGCGGATATCCCGGTCCTTATGAAAAAGGGAAAGAGATCAGTGGATTGAATGACCTGGATAAAACAACTTTATGTTTCCATGCCGGAACCAAGAAAGAAAATAATAAAGTACTGACCTCGGGAGGTCGTGTTTTAAATATTGTTTGTAAAGATAAAGATCTCAAGAAAGCCGTCGATAATTGTTACGACGAAATAAAAAAAATATCTTTTGATGGTATGACCTACAGAACGGATATCGCGCATAAGGCATTGACGTAAGGCTAGCCTTTGTTCCGAAGGGTTGAGCTATGACCGGCAGACGTAAGACGGGAAAGGTCAAGGCAAAAGGTAGAAGACTCTTCGAAGCCCATATCTTTCGGGGCGAAGGAGAACAAAAGCATGCTCTACGAAGCTCGAAGAGCAAAGTAGAGGCAAAAAAAACGAAGATTAAATTAAAAATGACGAAAAAGACTTCACATCGCGGGAATACCGCAATTTCAACGTTTCAACCTTTCAACGTTTCAACCTTTCACAGGTTTTTCCGTCTTGCTTTGGTGTTCATTCTGATCACTCTTTTATCGTCTTGCATTGAGTATCGGGAAGAATTGTGGCTGGAAAAAGACAATTCAGGAAAATTGGTATTTGAAATTGGTTTGCCACCACATATAAGCATTGAAGATGATGAGATCTCCGAATTAAGTATCGTTTCTCTTTGCGATACGGTAGATGGATTGGATGTTGTCAGTCACAGCACCTATATGATCGAAGATATTACCTGGATCCATGTTGAACTTGAATTCGACGATATTTTATTATTGAATGAGGTAGAGAACGAGTGGTTCGGAGAGATCTACTTAATGGAAGATAAAGACGGGAATCGGTTGCTTAAACGCTTCATCACAATGAGCGATACGATCAATGTCAGCAGCAATAAATTTGGGAATATGCTGAAATATGCCATGCTTGGGCAATATTCATGGATCTACACCATGCATTTCCCCGATAAGTTATATGAAACGAACGCTCCCATCGCAAGAACGGACACATTGACGAATACGGCGATATGGGAATACAATCTTGCCTCTTTGATCAACGATCAAAAGATCATGACCGGACGATACCGATACCAACGAGGCTTTAAAAACTACTTGCAAAACTTTTTTAAGCGATAAAACAATGAAAAAACGCATTGCAATTTTTATCTCGGGTCGCGGAAGCAATATGGATGCCATTCTCCGTCAGGCACGGGAGGGAATTTTGCGTAAGGTATGTGATATTGTTCTTGTCTTTTCGAATAATCCCGATGCAAAAGGATTGAAAACGGCCCAAAATGCCGGTATCCAAACCGCTTCTATCTCTTCCAAAGGCAAGAAGCGGGAAGAATTTGACCGCGATGTGATGGAATTTCTTGCGCCTCTAAAGATCGATTATATTATTCTTGCCGGCTATATGCGCTTATTAAGTCCCTTGTTTATACAAAATTATCGAAAACATATTATCAATATTCATCCGGCAGATACACGGGCTTTCCAGGGAGTGGGAGGGTACGATTGGGCATATAAAAATAAGCTTAAGACAACCCTGGTTACGGTACATTATGTAGATGAAGGAATGGATACCGGAGACATTATAGAACAACGTGAATTGGATATCAGTGGTATGACAACACTGAAAGAGATCGAAAAAGCCGGGCTGGAACTTGAACATAAAATGTTCAGTGAAGTCTTGAAAAAACTATTTGAAAATGAACAATAATTTTGTACAAAAGTGAATGATACAAATTAAGACCATTTGTTTATGTACAGATAAAGGAGAGCTTATTCAATGTGTGGAGTATTAGGGATTTGCGGATTTGAGGATGTGTCCAATGAGCTGGTGAATGGCTTGATCTCTATTCAGCATCGTGGTCAGGATGCTGCGGGTGTGTTGACTTATGATGATGGGCGTTTTCACATGCACAAGGGGACGGGTAATGTGTCTCAGGCATTCCGAAAGGTCGATATGTCAAAATTGGCAGGGAATGTTGGCCTGGGTCATGTGCGTTATGCGACGATCGGTTCTACCGAAGCCATTGACGCGCAACCTTTTGCGGTTAATTATCCTTACGGAATTGCAATGGTGCATAATGGTAACGTGATCAATTTTGTAAAATTGCGTAAAGTATTAAACGATAATTTTCATCGGATGGTCGAAACATCCAATGATGTGGAATTGCTTCTCTATACCTTTGCCACTTATCTCCAGGAAAAAAATCTTTCACATATCGGAATGGAAGATCTTTATGAAACCGTAGAATTTGTCCAGGAAACGGTCAAAGGTGCCTATTCTTGTATCACCTATATTAAAGGTAAGGGCTTTCTTGCTTTTACGGATCCTTATGGTATCAGACCACTGATGATGGGTAAAAAAGTAACTGAAAAAGGGAAAAAATACATTTTTGCATCCGAAACGGCTGTGTTTGATTATTTGGGCTACGACTATGTTCGGGATCTTGAAGCGGGTGAAGCTGTCTTTATTGATACCGATAACAAACTCCATTCGAAAATATTAAAACGGAAGAAACCTTCATTCTGTGTTTTCGAGTACATTTATTTTGCACGCGAAGACTCTGTTTTTCGCCATCGTTTGGTTGCTTCCGAACGTGTCCGCATGGGGAAAGCTCTAAAGGAAAGACTCGAAGAGGCAAACGTTAAACCCGATATCATTATTGATGTCCCGAATTCGGCTTATTTCTTTGCATCCGGCCTGGCGGAAGAGATCGATGCCCCATATCGGCGCGGACTGGCAAAGAACCGGTTTGTTGGACGAAGCTTTATTACTCCCAATGCCGAATTACGCAAACGCGTTGTTCGCCAAAAACTAAACCCAATTCGGGATATTATTAAAGATAAGAAGATAGCTGTTGTTGATGATTCGATCGTTCGAGGGACGACATCGCGGCACATTGTCCATATGTTAAAAGAATATGGTGCAAAAGAAGTCTATTTTGTTTCTGCATCTCCTCCCGTTAAATTTCCTTGTATCTACGGTATAGATATGTCAGTTAAAAAAGAATTGATAGCCGCGAATTGCACCGTTGATGAGATCGCCGAAAGTCTTGGGTGTGAGAAAGTGGTTTATCAAACTTTAGAAGGTTTACGGGAATTGTACGCTGATTTACCTATTTGTGATGCATGTTTCTCCGGAGAATATCCTACGGGGATCACCCAGGAGATCCTAGACGAAATTGAATCTGAAAAATTAAAATCCGACCGGGTTTAAACACCTAATTGCCAAAAAGGAGTATAGATTATGAAGAGTGAGAAAATTATAATGAAGGCCCTGACATTTGATGATGTCCTTATTGTACCTGCACCCAGTAAGGTTCTGCCGAGCGATGTGTCAACAGAAACCTACATTACAAGAGACATTAAATTGAATATTCCTTTTGTTTCAGCCGCTATGGATACCGTAACGGAAGCGCAATTAGCCATTGCCATCGCTCAAGAAGGCGGTTTGGGGTTTATACATAAAAATATGAGCATTGAACAACAGGCAGCCGAAGTGGATAAGGTCAAACGTTCCGAAAGCGGCATGATCATTAATCCGATCACCATCGATCCGAGCAAGCCGATCGGTGAAGCGCTTGCTCTGATGGCTCGTTTCCATATCTCGGGTGTTCCGGTCGTACAAAAAGGAAAATTAGTCGGGATCATTACAAATCGGGATCTGCGATTTATTACGCCTGAAAATTATAGTGCAAAAGTTTCCGAATATATGACATCTGAAAATTTGATCACGACACCCATGGGTACAACGCTTGAAGAAGCGATCAAACCACTGCAGAAACATCGGATCGAAAAACTTCCTGTTGTTGATGATAAAAATAATTTGGTTGGATTGATCACCATAAAAGACATTCGCAAAAAAATGAAATATCCCAAAGCCGTCAAGGATGAAGTCGGTCGTTTAAGAGTAGGTGCTGCAATTGGTGTTTCCGGCGATTATTTGGAACGTGTGACAGCTTTGCTTGAAGCCAAAGTGGATATTATAACTGTTGATACGGCTCACGGACATTCAGAAAAAGTGCTAAAAGTTGTTGAAAAAATTAAGAATATGTACCCTGATCTACCAATAGTGGCGGGAAATGTAGCGACTTACGCCGCAACTAAGGATCTGGCAACAGCCGGGGCCGATTGTGTAAAAGTCGGGATCGGGCCGGGTTCCATCTGTACGACTCGTGTGGTTGCCGGTGTTGGTGTTCCGCAGTTAACTGCAGTTATGGAATGTGCGCGTGCGGGTAATGAAGTCGGGATTCCTGTTATTGCAGACGGTGGTATCAAATATTCCGGTGATGCGGTTAAAGCATTGGCTGCCGGTGCATCCGTAGTGATGATCGGTTCATTGTTTGGAGGCACAAAAGAATCTCCGGGTGAAGTTGAACTTTACCAGGGTCGTCGTTATAAAGTCTATCGTGGAATGGGTTCACTTGCCGCCATGAAAGAAGGATCATCGGATCGTTATTTCCAAGATGAAAAAACCGCTTCAGGAAAATTCGTTCCGGAAGGTATAGAAGGCCGGGTTCATTATAAAGGCGAATTGTCCGATGTTATTTTTCAACTGGTTGGCGGACTTCAAAGCGGAATGGGTTATGCCGGGGCATCGACGGTCAAGGAATTGGGTGAAAAAACTGAATTTGTCCAGATCACCAATGCCGGTCTGCGCGAAAGTCATGTTCATGATGTCCTGATCACCAAAGAAGCTCCCAACTATTGGGTTGAAGAGAAATAAAAGGCAAAAGGCAA
>CAYPTO010000040.1:1631-8475 GCA_964413625.1 uncultured bacterium | reverse complement strand
TTCCATAAATTAAAATCAGACTATGCATCATGTTTTAGCAATCTTATTGATCGTTAGCAATTTAACAGACGCCGTCGCCTTGCACGTGCAAGACGTTTAAAGATATGTAAATACCCTCTGGATACAGCACCGGATTATGGTTTTTGTGCAGCCCAAAACAGCCATTACGGTGCTGCAATTTATTAATAAATCAAACAATAAACCTCTAAATCATATCAAACATGCGCTTATTTAGTTTCACACAATGGGTATTGTTATATTTTTTAAGTACATCCAATTATTCCAAGAAAACCTAATTGACCCCGAAAAGAATTTTATATATTATTGGTAATATGATAAAACAACTTACAGTCAAAAATTTTCGCATTTTTAAAGAAAAGACAGTGAACTTAAATCCCGGTGTAAATGTATTTATAGGAAAAAACGGTGTTGGAAAAACATCTTTACTTGAGGCTATATATTTTACATCTTTTACAAAATCTTTTAAAGCACCCCGGGATGTTGATATGGTAAAACAGGGGGAGGAATATTTTCAAATTACCACTACCTGGGAAAAAAGTAAATATTCAAGAACCCAGGCAAATTACCTTAAGAAAAAAGGTAAACGTTTTATTTTTGATGATGAAACCATAACAAGAATGTCCGATGTTATAGGAAGTTTTCCTTTGGTTTTTTTGTCGCCGGAAGATTTTCGTGTTACGGCAGGTTCCAGTGCCGAGCGACGAAGTTATTTTGACAGGTTTATTTCCCAGATATCCCGAACCTATCTTCAAGATCTGATTAACTATAGAAAATTGCTTAAAAACAGAAACGCAGTTTTAAAACAACTTGGCGAAAAAAAGGAACATAATTACACAACACAGCTGGAAGCATATGACGAACAATTATTCCCCATTATGTTTAGAATCGCTAATAGCCGCAATTCTTTTAATAGATTGTTTAATGAGCATTTAGATGAACTCTATGATTCAACTTTTAAAAATGGAAGCACGGGAGAAATCGTTTACAAGCCATCCCTAACAGCTGAAACAGAAATGAATTTTAAGATGATTTATCAACAGCAAATACAAAACAACATTGAAAAAGAGATTATATTACACAGGACGCTTTTGGGGCCCAATTACGATAAATATCAATTTTTACGAAACGGCAAACCCTTGATCCACTATGCCTCGCAAGGAGAACATAAAATTTGGATGACCATACTAAAACTTGCCGAGGGTGCAATAATTACGGACATGCGCGGCATAGAACCCATATATTTACTCGATGATCTTTTCGCCGAGTTAGATATTAACAACAGTAAACGAATTACCGAAAAGATCACGAAGGCAAAACAGGTTCTTATCAGCACAACCGACATGAACGATCTTCGCCGACACGGCATAGACGCGGAAAAGGACAATATTAATATTATTGAAATTTTTTGAAATAAAAATTCACATAAAAACATTTATAAACACAGAGCTATTCCGTATACTTAATACTGGAAACAAATATGAACAAATCACATAGACAAAGATTAATAATTGGGTTTAGTCTGGCACCCGTATTTCTGGCTTCGGCCTGGTTTGGAGGCGGGTGGTTTCTTGCCATTATTGCATTGATTGCCGTGTTTTCACAATATGAACTTCTTAAAATGGTCCATTATCCACCGCGCGTTTTGATGGTTTTGACCCTCATTGTAACACCTTTGTGTTTACTTGCTTTGCATTTTCTTCATTTTGATCTTGTTTTTTTAAGTTTGCTTTTTGCGGCTATTTTTACAAATTTCAGTTTGCTTTTTTACAAAGACGCCGAGTTTATAAAAATGTCTTTCGTCGGTCTTGGTTCTGTTATATATCCGGGGTTGAGCCTGGGGGCTCTGATTCTTTTAAGAAATATCAACAACATTGGCGGTTTATCCACAACGGTTGATATTGGACGCAATATTGTTATTGGAGTGATTATTGCAGTATATGCTACAGATATTGCAGCCTTTTATGTGGGCAAATTAATAGGGAAACATCCGCTTTTCCCTTCGGTGAGCCCAAAGAAAACCATTGAGGGTGCTGTTGGCGGATTTATTTTTTCTTGCCTGGCTATGTTGATTTTATGGCGAATAGATTTTATTCCCCTTTTTCAGTTTTTCGATTATTTGGCATTAGCTCTATGTGCGGGACTTTTTGGACAGATGGGAGATCTGGTTGAATCAAAGATCAAAAGAGAGATTGGGGTTAAGGATTCATCTAATATTTTATTGACCCATGGTGGTTTTTTAGACCGTTTTGATTCACTTGCTGTAGTTGCCCCCCTGTTCTGGATATTTGTGTATATAAAATTTTTCGTTTAAAGTGGTTTTTTTGATAAAAAATCATAAATTACCGACTTAGTTTGAAATAACAGTAAAAATAAAGATTAAAAATATTTATCGTATGATAAACGTAAAAATGAGGACTTTATGAAACCGGAAGCAATCAAATCCATTCTTGCAACGGATTGTGGTAGCACCACGACAAAAGCAATTCTTATCGAAAAACAAGGTAGTGAATACAGACTTGTTGTTCGTGGTGAAGCCCCAACAACCGTTGAAGCTCCTTTTGAAGATGTTACAAAAGGCGTATTGAATGCGGCAAAAGAAGTTGAAGAACTTCGAGGTCGTCAAATCTTAGATAATGACAAAATCATTACACCGCAAAAAGGTGACAAGGGTGTTGATATTTATATTTCAACAAGCTCTGCCGGGGGTGGGCTTCAAATGGTTGTATCCGGTATTGTAAAAGCAATGAGTGCCGAATCTGCCGAACGTGCCGCCCTTGGTGCCGGTGCGATCGTAATGGATGTATTGGCATCTAATGATGGCCGCCTCCCTCATGAAAAGATCCAACGTATCCGCCACCTTCGTCCGGATATGATCCTTCTTTCAGGGGGTACCGACTCGGGGAATATCAAGGGTGTTGTAGAAATGTCCGAGCTTTTAAAAGCAGCAAATCCAAAACCAAGATTAGGCATCAATTATAAGCTCCCCATTATTTATGCCGGAAATCAAAAAGCTAATAAGGAAATTGAAAAAAATCTATCCCAAGAAACAGATTTAAGTATTGTTGAGAATATTCGACCGGTACTTGAAAGAGAAAATCTGGGACCTGCTCGTGATAAGATCCATGATCTTTTCATGGAACACGTAATGGCACAAGCGCCCGGATATAAAAAATTGATGGCTATGAGTGATGCTCCCATTATGCCGACACCGGGTGCTGTAGGTGAGATTATGCAGGTTATCGCCAAAAAAGAAGGTATTACCGTTCTTGGTGTTGATATTGGCGGGGCTACGACAGATGTCTTTTCAGTTTTTAAAGATATTGAAAAAGGAGATCCGATCTTTAACCGTACCGTGAGCGCAAATCTTGGAATGTCTTATTCGATATCAAACGTGCTGGCATCTGCGACACTGCCCAATATTCTTCGTTGGGTTCCATTTGAAATTGATGAAATTGATCTTCGCAACAGGATCGGAAATAAAATGATCCGCCCAACGACGATTCCACAGTCTCTTGAAGAATTAAAAATAGAACAGGCCATAGCACGTGAAGCTTTGCGCCTATCTTTCATACAACATAAAGAATTTGCCGTTGGTTTAAAGGGTGTTCAAAAAGAACGTACCATTTCCGATGCTTTTGACCAATCTTCATCGGGAGAAACGCTTGTTAACATGATGGATCTCGACATTCTTGTCGGTTCCGGCGGTGTGCTTTCACACGCTCCCCGCCGCCATCAATCGGCCCGCATGATGATTGACTCCTTCCTTCCCGAGGGCATTACACAGATTGCGGTGGATTCAATTTTCATGATGCCCCAATTGGGCGTGTTGGCTAGTGTTCATGAAAAGGCAGCTACAGAAGTTTTCAACAAAGACTGCCTCCTTCGTTTGGGTACTTGTGTTGCACCGGTTGGGCCCATCAAACCCGGTAAGGAATATATGCGCATTCGTTTTACACTTCCCGATGGAAAAATGATAGATAAAGCATACACACTTGGTGAAATGGAATTGTTTAAAGCACCCTACGAAGCAATGGAAGCAGAGATCATTCCCGCACGTGGAGTAGATGTTGGTTCGGGTCCGGGGCAGGTTGTAAAAACAAAAATTTACGGAGGTCTTGTGGGTGTTATTATTGACGCACGCGGACGCCGCCCGTTTGTTCTTCCGGAACATCCCGCGGAACGTGTATCCAAACTTCAGGAATGGAGTAAAACAATCAATGAATTCGAGGATAAATAATTGAAGCCAATGCTTCAATATTTATAATAAAGGAGAAAATATGGCACATGCATATACACCGGGATTAAAAGTTATTCCCAAAACCGTGATTCATAAAACACGACGCCTTCCCTTAAAGGGAAAAGTGGTTGCCGAAATAGGTAAAATAGTCAAAGCTGAAGATGTTGTTGCAACAACAAACCTTCCCGGGAATGTTGTCCCGGTAAACTTGGCTAACATGTTGAATATAGAAGCGGTGGAAATCCCCGAGCTATTGATCATTAAGCCGGGTGATACAATTAAAAAAGGCGATATTATTGCCGAAACACCGGGCCTATTTGGCTTATTTAAATCAAAAGCTATATCTCCCGCAACAGGGACACTCGAAAATGTTTCCAGTATTACGGGACAAGCAATTATTCGCGAAACCCCTGTCCCCGTTTCTATTCAAGCCTATATTTCCGGAAAAATAACCAACATAATTGAAGATGAAGGTGTTGAGATCAGTACTGCGGCATCTTTCATACAGGGTATTTTTGGAATTGGCGGCGAAAGACGCGGTGAGATCAAAATATTGACAAAAGACACCCTTAATCCGATAACTGAAGATATGATCACAGAAGATTGCAAAGGCAAAGTTTTGGTTGGAGGTTCTTTTTTAAGTTACAAAGCTTTTAAGAAAGCAGAACAGATCGGCGCGATCGGTGTTGTTGTCGGCGGATTTAATTACAGCGACATTAAACAGATCGTCGGTTACGATATTGGTGTTGCCATTACCGGACAGGAAGACATTAAAACAACTTTGATCATCACCGAAGGATTTGGTAAGGTCCATATGGCAGATCAAACATTTAAATTATTAAGTTCCCACGAGGGCAAGATGGCTTCCATAAACGGTGCCACCCAGATCCGCGCGGGTGTTATTCGTCCCGAAATCATTATTCCTCTTGAAGGAAATGTTAAACTCGAAAAAAAAGCAACAGAACTTTTCGGTATGGATGTCGGAACAGAAGTTCGTGTTATTCGTGCTCCTTATTTTGGTATGTTGGGAGAAGTTACAGATTTACCCCATGAACTCCAAAGACTGGAATCAGGTTCTCTTGCTCGCGTTGCGAAGGTTAAACTTTATGAAACAAAGAAAGAAGTTCTTCTGCCACGAGCAAATCTTGAAATGATCGAGAAAAAATAGGGATCTGCTATGAAACATGCAGAGATTTTTCTTTTTACATTTTTGTTGCTTGCTATCATGAACGGATGTAGTTCCATCGATCAAAAAATTGAAAAGGGACAATACAATATGGCAAGAACACAGATCAACAAGGCAATTGCGGCCAAAAGGTCGGATGCTCTTGAACGTATTGCTCTTGAAGAAAAAGAAGATATCATGCATCGCATAGAAATAGATTTTAACAAATCACTTGAAGAAATACTTCCACTGATAAAAAAATATTATCCGAATGTAACAAAAGAACAGCTTCGTGAATGGCAAGAAAGTAAAGCTCTTGAAAAGATGAGGATTAATGGAAGAGATCGTTATTTTACAAGAGCCGCACAGAACCTTTTCCGTATTGACAAAGATGCAAAAGCACAAAAAAATAAAATTGATGGTGTAAAAAAAGGAGATCTTGTAAAATTTTTAGAACAAAATCTTCCGATTGTCATAGAAGAGGTAAAAAAAAGTAAAGGAACTACGGGAAAACCGCTTGATATGAAATTTACCTATACACTTACTGTTGACGCAGATGCAGTCCCGGCGGGCGAAATGGTCCGATGCTGGCTTCCTTTTCCTCGCGAGGGTAATGTTCGCCAGCAGAACATAAAACTTCTATCTACCTGTTTAGACGAATACATACTTGCTCCCAATAGCCAACTGCAGCGTACCGTATATATGCAAAAACCGGCGATTTTGGGAGAACCCACAGTCTTTGAGATAGTATTCACCACCACAACACGTCCCCAATGGTTTGATCTTGAAAATTCGGAGATCAAAGCGTATGATAAAAACAGTGAACTATATAAAAAATACACGGAAGAACGGGCTCCACATCTTTTATTTACACCGGCGGTAAAAGCACTATCAGAAAAGATCGTAGGAAATGAAAAAGACCCCTATTTGATCGTTAAAAAAATATTTAATTATATTACCGATCATTACCCATGGGCAAGTGCTAGGGAATATTCTACAATAGAAAATATTCCCGAGTATGTGATTGCCAATCATCATGGTGATTGCGGTCAGGTAACATTGCTCTTTATGGTTCTTGCGCGTTATAATGGGATTCCCGCCCGTTGGCAAAGTGGCTGGATGCTCCATCCCGGAAACAAGAATTTACATGATTGGTGTGAGATATATTTTGAAGGCCCGGGTTGGGTACCCGTTGATCAATCATTTGGACGGCAGGAAATTAAAAATCCTGAAGTGCAAGATTTTTTCCTTGGTGGTTTAGATGCTTACAGATTGATCATAAATGATGATTATGGAATGCCGTTATTTCCCGCAAAACAATTTTTACGCAGTGAAACGAATGATTTTCAACGCGGCGAGGTTGAGTGGAGGGGCGGAAACTTGTATTTTAACCAGTGGGATTATCACGTAGAATTAGAATA
>CAYPTO010000040.1:0-1621 GCA_964413625.1 uncultured bacterium | reverse complement strand
ATTTGAACCAATAGAAAGGAAATATGAATGAAAAGGATCTTATTAATTATGACATTAGCAACAATGATGTTTGTCGGGTGCTCGGATAAAGCCGATCTCACTCCCGCCCAAATTGATTTTTTTGAAGCAATGGGCGAGAAAATCCCCTACATGAAACCCGATACCTCCGTTGTGCTGGCGACCACCACGTCGTTTGAGATTAAAAATCACGATATAATGGAAAGTGTTTATCAAGGCATGCGCGGTGATATTTCTATTATAGAAAGCGTTGATCCCGCACGTGTTGAATCGTTTATCAAGCAAATTGTAACATTGAAAGCCCAACAGGACCTCTTGCTGGCGGAAGCAAAGAACGAAGGCCTTGTGGTTACAAAAGATTCCATTGATGCCTTTATGGAAAAGAATCTTTTTACCCCCAATGGCGGAAAAGACGCGTTTCTCGAACAGCTTAAACTGCAACAGATCGATCTTGATTTTGTTCGCGAAGACACGCGCAAAAACATGCTGATCATGAAATACATTGATGAGATTGCGCTTAAGGACGTTGATGTTAATGTTTCAGATCAAGAAGTGCGCGATTATTTCAACAACAATAAAGAACAGTATTCACAAGAAACCGCCACTGTCCGGCATATTCTTTTCCTTACACAAGGAAAGACAGCTGATGAAGTTGATAGTATTAAAGCCCTAGCAGAAGATGTAGCCAAAAGAGCGCAAGCCGGAGAAGATTTTGTTTCACTTGTTTCCACTTACAGCGAAGACCCCGGCTCAAATACAAGCGGTGGACTCTATGCGGATTTCCCAAGAGGACGCATGGTCCAATCTTTTGAAGACGCCAGTTTTACGCTTCCCATTGGCACGATCTCAGATCTTGTTGAAACACCATATGGCTATCATATTATCAAGATTATAGATCGCAAAGCAGGCAAAACACTTGAAGATGTTCGCGAAGAGGTCACTATAGCCCTTCAGAAGCAGAAAAAAGAAGCTGCTTTCCCGCCGATACTTGACAGTCTGGTTGAAAAGTATAAACTAACTTTTTCTCTCTAATCATTTAAATAATGAAGATATAAAACACCTCGAAAATTCGGGGTGTTTTTTTGTTGTACAAAATTATTAAATTGCAGGAAAGATGAAACAAATGATAGGAGAAAGGCTATAAAATTAATATAATTGCTGAAAAGCGGTTGTGAAACTATGGAGAAAGAAAAATTATGGCTTTTATTAAGAAGAACAAAAGAACTATTGTACTTTCAGTGGTTGCATTGGTATTGTTATTTAGCATATCTCAAATATCACGACTTCGGGCGGACGCACGCGACATATATGGAAAATTACAAGTTCTAACTGACATTATTGGTATTGTAAATGAAAATTATGTTGAAGATGTAAATTGGGATAAGGCAATGGAAGGTGCTTATCGGGGATTACTTGAAGAGCTTGACCCACATTCCACCTATATTCCCGCAAAACGTTTTAAAACAGTACAAGAAACATTCGAAGGAGAATTCCAGGGTATTGGCATCGAATATGATATTATTGACGGTTATATTACTGTTATATCCCCCATTGTCGGAACCCCCGCCGTTAATGTTGGCATGCAATCCGGCGATAAATTTCT
>CAYPTO010000039.1:4587-8613 GCA_964413625.1 uncultured bacterium | reverse complement strand
AAGACACGAACTTAGTAATAAGGGTGTGAATTTTATGCCAAATTCAAAAGTGATTGAATTGAAAGGCGATAGATTTGTGGAAGAAATTGTCATGGATAACGGAAAGATGATCAAATTTCCAAAATTCGAAGGTGTAAAACAAACGGGTATTGTGGTATTTGCTATCGGTATGAAGCCTGAAATATCCATTCTGGACGGAACCGGCATTAAAGCTGAACGAGACGGGATCTTGATCAATGAAAAGATGGAAAGTAATATTGAAGATGTTTACGCGGTTGGTGATTGTGCCCAATTCTACAGTGGTATTGATGGAAAGGTATTAAGTGGTAAATTGGCGACAAATGCAGTTCCTATGGCCAAGATTCTTGGATTTAATTTATTGGGTCAAAACAGGATATATAAAGGATTTTACAATGGTGGCGCGACTAAAGTCGGGCAATATTTTGTAGGTGGAACCGGCTTTTCGGAACGAGTCGCGATCCAGAGAGGTTTTGATGTTATTTGCGGTTATAGCGAAGTTACAACCAAATTTCCCATTATGCCTACGATGAAACACAAATGGATGAAATTGATTGTTGATAAAAAGACTCACAAAATATTGGGAGCCCAGATCCTGAGTGGTGAACCGGTTGTGGCCAGGATTGATCTGATCACCTATGCAATTCAGAAAAAATCGACCGTTGAAGATCTAACAGAATTAAGCTATGCCTCACAGCCGCACCAGTCATTTTATCCCGCGGCTAATCTTATTGTTCTTGCTGCGGAAGATGTTTTAAAAAAAATTAATAAGGAATCATAAGGTCGGATTTTACGGTGAGATTTTTATCATCATTATATATCAGGATATATTTATCACTTACAATAGGGTTACGGCTTCTTTCATTAATCCTTGAAAGTGTTATGATTATTCCTTAAATTTATTATCTTTGCGGGGTAAGGGAAGGATTGAATCGTCACACAAAGGAGAATGAAAAAAATGACAGACGAAAAATCAAAGAAAGATCTTAAGGAGAAAGCAAGTTCTCCCAAGGAGCCCGCAAAAGAAAAAAAAACGACCCCAACCCAAAAAACCAAAGCAAAACCCGAAAGTAAAGCCGGGAAAAAGGCTTCACCTAAGAAGGCAGTTCTGAATTCAAAAGAAATTGACAAACTGATCGTTGAGAATGCTGATCTTCATACAAAAACATCTGAATTCCAGAATAAATTTCTTTTGTTGGCAGCAGAATTTGAGAATTATAAAAAACGTATAAATAAAGACCAAATACGTGCTAAAGAGTTATACAGGGACAATATGTTAGCAAATCTCTTACCTGTCCTGGATGACATTGACCGTGCTTTACAGCATCATGAAAAAGATGGTGAAATTGCCAAAGGGTTTGAGATGATCCGCAATAAATTATTAAGCTATCTTGAGAATTATAAGGTTGTACCTTTTAATTCTGTAGGTGAGAAATTCGATCCCGAGAAGCATAATGCCATGTTAACACGGGCGGATAAAAGTGAAAAAGATAGTATTATCCTTGAAGAATTTGAAAAAGGATATATGATCGATAACAAAGTACTTCGCCATGCGAAGGTAATTGTAAATATAATAGAGTAATACATGCCTAGAGATTATTATGACATATTAGGGGTAAGCAAGACGGCAACTCAGGAAGAGTTAAAAAAAGCTTACCGTAAATTAGCTGTTAAATATCATCCTGATAAAAATCCCAACAATAAAGAAGCCGAAGGGAAATTTAAAGAAGCGGCTGAAGCCTATTCAGCTTTATCAGATCCCGAAAAGCGTCAGCGTTATGACCAATTTGGTCACGACGGTTTGAAACAAAATGGATTTGGCGGCGGCGGTGGTTTCAGTGGACAAGGAATGTCCATGGATGATATTTTCTCCCAATTTGGAAATATTTTTGGAGATGCTTTCGGTGGAGGTGGTTTTGGCTCCTTTTTTGGAGGCAATGCGCAGCACCGAAACACAAACCGCGGTTCGGATCTGCGTGTTAATCTTCGCTTATCTCTTGAAGATATTTATAGTGGAGCTAAAAAACAGATCAAGATCAAACGCTTTGAATCCTGTTCAACTTGTCGTGGAGAAGGCGGTACGGGAAAACATACCTGTCCCGTCTGCCATGGTACCGGTAATGTCCGTGAACGTGTAAACTCATTTTTTGGACAAATGATAAGTGAAAAAGTATGTTATCAATGTCAAGGACAAGGTACTATCATTGATTCCCCTTGTCAAACTTGTCATGGTGAAGGCAGGGTAAAACAAGAAGCAAGTATTGCTATTGATATTCCTGCCGGCGTACAGGATGGAAATTATATGACTCTGGCCGGTGAGGGGAATGCCGGTAAAAGGCGTGGTGAAGCCGGCGACCTTATTGTGATCTTTAAAGAACGAAGTCACGCTATATATACTCGCTCCGGAAACGATGTTATTATTACCTGTGTGATCACATGGCCTCAAGCAGTTCTTGGTGATGAAATTGAAGTACCTACACTAAGTGGGAAAGTCAGTTTTAAGTTAAATCCGGGAACTGACAATGGAAAGATCTATCGACTTCGCGGAAAGGGACTCCCTGTATTGCATGGACATCGTCATGGTGACCAATTAATTCAGATTAAGATTGAGACGCCAACGCAGATGGATAAAGTGGAAAAAAATCTTATAAAAGAATTATATCAATTGTATTCCAAGAAAAAAAATAGTAAAATTGAGAAGTTTATACCCTGATAAAGGGAGCTTTTATGTTCACTAAAAAAGAAAAAAACATTATTCTTGTTGTCGCGCTGATATTGCTTTTAGGAGCGGTAGGTTTTGTTATTCGTAAGGTAATAAATAAACAACGGATACTTCGATCATCCGATATCAGTATGAAGGAAACTTTTAAACGTGAAGATGAGAACAGGCAAGAATCATCGCTGCCTGCCGAAGTGGTTAATATCAATACTGCAGGATTAATGGAAATTGAAGCACTTCCTTTCCTTGGGATGAAACGCTCAAAAGATATTATTGAGTATCGTGATAAGAACGGACCCTTCAAAAGTTTGGATGAACTTACCAATATTAGTGGAATAGGGCCAAAAACCCTTGATAAGTTAAAACCTTTAATTACCTTATAGTGCTTTAGGAGGTATTGTGCAAGAGCAACAATATTACAATGAGAAATGGTCATTTGTTATTAAATGGATAGCGGTTATCCTTTTGGTTATTTTATTATTGGTTATTTTTATTCCCAATAATATTTGGAAAGATGAGTACAATATGCGTCATCGCTCACATTGGAAAATGGAACAACTTTGGGATGCCCAGCGTATGTATCATAAATTAACCGGTTATTACGATGCTGATATGAAAGGCGTTCTATGGTTTGTTTCTGCAGTGCGTGATTCTATTCTGGCAGATAGTGAATATATTGGTAATCAGATCATCAAATATAAGGGTGAGAATATTGCTATTCAAGTTCCTGAATTTTGGTTCACTGAATATGATACGGTTTTTTCAAATCCTTATAATGCTAAAGATACCAGTCTGGTAAGTGTTTTTACCGCTGTTGAATACAATGGTGAAACCGGAATCTGGGATACCGTTTATCTTGGCGAAAATAAGGATCGCTATAAATACACAGATACCCTTTGGGAAGGTGTGATTCTTGATACGACCATTGACACGATCATTGAAAAAGTTATCAAATATAAGCATTTTAATCTTGTAGATTCACTTCTTGTATGTCCCTTGACCAACAAAGAATACAAGGTAACTGTTAAGGGTAAGGAAAGTGATACTGTCATAATAAATAGCCCTATTCGTGGTGGATATAAAGATAGAATATATTTATTCTTTACAATTAAAGTTACCGGTCGCGGCTTTATTATGAATGGGGAAGCTTCCTGGAATAAATAAGTATGATAACTCTGTATATTAAATATATATACTATAGTTAAAACTACCAATATTAATACAGCTTTTAAAATTATAGTTAAATAATTTGCATATTTTATATCTTGTATAGCTCTAAAATATGAAAC